>CADAXH010000064.1 GCA_902791785.1 uncultured Ruminococcus sp.
GAATTCACGAATGACAGAATGTTGCTGAGTTGAGTAACAATCTCTCTTTCTGTTGAGTAACAATCTCTCTTTGTTCCTTGCTTTAATTTTTGCTGCATGATATAATATAAGTACATAAGTAAAGGTTATGACGAAGTGGCAATTGCAACAACCATTGACAGAGAGATTCGATTCAGCTGAGAGCGGATTAATGATTTGCATTCACGCCTTTCACTTCTGAACTTCTTTTGTCATAAGCAAAAGACGTTTCCCGCGTTAAGGGGTAAGAGTGCCCACGTATTTGTGGGAAATCGGGTGGTACCGCGGAGTCTTTGCCTTCGTCCCAATAGTGGGCGAAGGCTATTTTTATCTAACAAAGGAGATATTAATCTTGGATATCAAAGAACAACTTGAGCAGATCAAAAATAATGCGATGGAAATGCTCAAAAACAATGAAGATCTTGAATCGATCAGAGTTAAATTTCTTGGCAAAAAAGGTGAACTGACCGCCGTTCTGCGCAGCATGGGACAGGTTTCACCTGAAGACAGACCTCTTGTCGGAAAACACGTCAACGAAGTCCGCGAAGCAATAGAACAGGCAATTGAAAGCAAAAAAGCCAGTTTCATGGAAAAAGCAATGCAGGTAAAACTGATGGCTGAAACAATAGACGTCACAGAACCGGGCAAGAAACCGGAGATGGGACACAGACATCCTATATCTCAGACCGAAGAAATGCTTGTGGATATATTCGTAGGAATGGGATTCAGCGTTGTGGAAGGTCCTGAAATAGAGTATGACTACTACAATTTTGAAGCGCTGAACCTTCCGAAGAATCACCCTGCACGCGACACCCAGGACACTTTCTATATTACAGACAATATACTTCTGCGTTCTCAGACTTCACCTGTACAGGTAAGAACAATGGAGAACACAAAACCTCCGATCAGAATTATCTCACCCGGAAGAGTTTACAGAGCTGACCCTGCAGATGCGACACACTCCCCTATTTTCCACCAGATGGAAGGTCTTGTTGTCGACAAGGGCATAACAATGGGAGACCTCAAAGGCGTTCTTGAACTGTTTGCCAAGAAGGTATTCGGAGAAAACACAAAAATCAGATTCCGTCCTCACCACTTCCCGTTCACGGAACCATCAGCCGAAGTTGACGTTTCATGCTGGGAATGCGGCGGCAAGGGATGCAGAGTCTGTAAAGGCGAAGGCTGGGTTGAAATACTCGGAGCCGGAATGGTACATCCGTTCGTACTTAAAAACTGCGGAATAGATCCGGATGTATACAGCGGTTTTGCTTTCGGCATGGGAATTGAGAGAATTGCCCTCAGCAGATTCGGAATTGATGACTTGAGACTGTTCTACGAAAACGACGAACGTTTCCTGAAACAATTCTGATAAAAGGAGGATACACACTATGATTTTATCAATGAACTGGCTCAACGATTTCGTTGATGTCAAAGATATAGATATAAAGGATTTCTGCGAAACCATAACGGTAACCGGCTCGAAAGTTGAAAGCTGGGAAAGAATGGACAAGGAAATCAGCAATGTAAAAGTAGGTCTCATCAAGAGCGTTGAGAAGCACCCGAATGCGGACAAACTTGTTGTCTGCAAAGTCGATGTCGGAATGGACAGAGATCTGCAGATTGTAACAGCTGCCAAAAATGTATATGAAGGTGCATTGGTTCCGGTAGCGATTTCCCCTGAAGGATCGGACACCGTGGCAAGAGTACACGGCGGAGAAATAAAGACTGGAAAACTGAGAGGCGAACTCTCCGAAGGAATGTTCTGCTCAATAGCTGAACTTGGACTTGATCTTCATGATATGCCTCTGGCAATTGAAGAAGGCATTCTTATCCTGAATGAGTCAAAGGTTGAATGCAAACCAGGTGATGATGTGGTAGATGTTCTGAAAATCAACGACACATCAGTTGAATTTGAAATCACACCCAACCGTCCTGACTGTTTATCTGTCATAGGACTCGCAAGAGAGACTTCGGCTTCTTTTGACAGACCGATTCACCTCCACAAACCGGTTGTTACCGAAGCGGGTGGAGATATAAAGGATTATGTAGATGTCACAATAAGTGATGAAAAATGCAGAAGATACTGCGCAAGAGTAATCAAAAACGTTAAGATAGGCCCTTCTCCGATCTGGATGAGAATGAGACTTAAAGCTTCAGGCGTCAGACCCATAAACAACATCGTAGACATTACAAACTACGTAATGCTTGAATATGGTCAGCCTATGCATGCTTTTGACTATTCATGCATTTCTGGCAAGAAAATTGATGTAAGAACTGCCAGAGAGGGAGAAAAATTCATAACTCTCGACAATGAGGAAAGAACACTTTCTGCCGACACACTCGTAATTGCTGATGCCGAAAGAGCAATCGGTGTTGCAGGTGTTATGGGCGGAGCAAACAGTGAGATTCTCGAATCCACAAACACAGTTGTGTTTGAGTCAGCAAATTTTGACGGAACATCTGTCAGGATCACAGGCAAAAAACTCAACATGAGAACAGAAGCATCAGGAAGATTTGAAAAAGGTCTTGATTCTGAAATGTGCCTGGAAGCAGTTGAAAGAGCATGCGAACTCGTCACATTGCTAGGCGCAGGTGAAGTTGTAAGCGGTTCAATTGATGTATATCCGAACAAAAAGCCTGTATGCAAAGTTCCGTTTGAGCCCAAGAGAATCAATGAATTCCTCGGCATTTACGTTTCACCCAATGACATGAAAGCAATGCTTGAAAAACTGTTTTTCAGCTTTGACGGTGACGAACTCGTAGTTCCTTCATTCAGGGATGACGTCAGATGCATGAATGATATAGCTGAAGAAGTTGTAAGAATGTATGGCTACAACAAAGTTGAAGCAAGCAAGATAGTAGCTCAGCTAGTTCCTGGTGGCCTGACTCCTCTGCAGCAGTTCAGAAGAAAAGTATGCGCAATTCTCAACGGAAACGGATTCGACGAAATATGCACATATTCATTCATGTCTTCCAAACTTTACACAAAGGCAGGATGGAAAGAAGGAGATGAGGCGACAAAGTCAGTTGAAATCTCCAATCCTTTCGGTGAAGACACAAAGACAATGAGAACATCGGCAATTCCGACAATGCTCGAAGTACTTGAGACAAATGCAACAAGAAGTATCCCTTCTGCCCGACTGTTCGAACTGGCAAAGATATTCATTCCGAGAGAAAACGTTGTTACAAATATTCACGGTCTTGAAGGAACACTTCCCGAAGAGAGACAGAAAATTGTTCTCGGAGCATATGGCCAGGGCAATGACTTCTATACGCTGAAAGGTACAATCGAAACGTTGATTGAGGCATCAGGAATCAATAATGTAAGATTTGTTGCAAACAGCGACTTCACAGTAATGCATCCGGGCAGATGCGCTGATATTTACGTCAACGATGAAAAACTCGGAACATTCGGCGAACTTCACCCGGCTTCCGCAAAGAATTATACCTTCTCAAGCAGGGTATATCTTGCAGAGCTCGATCTTGAAACACTCTTCAACAATATCCAGAAGAGTGAAAAATACAGCCAGCTTCCAAAGTATCCGGCAATTACCCGTGACTTCTCGTTCGTTTGTGAAGAAAAAACAGCAGCAGGTGCTATTGCTGAAACAATCAAGAACTGCGACAGGAACCTGATTGAAAAAATAGAATTGTTTGATGTATTCAGAGGCGGCCAGATAGGTGAAGGCATGAAGAGCCTGAGTTACAGTGTGACTCTCAGGGCGAAAGATCATACACTGACTGTTGAAGAAGCAGACAGAGTTTCAAGAAAAATTATTTCCGCAGCATCATTCAAACACGGTGCTGAAATAAGGTCATAAGGAGGCAGATATGGTTTACAAGATGAATATTGCAGGATATGACAGAGAGCTCCCGCTTTGTAATCTGAATGAATCACTCAAAATCGGTGCTTTCGTCATGTTCGGCGACGTTGAACTCACAATAGCATGTGCAAAAGAGCTATTAAAGAGAATTCCGGAGCACGACATTATGCTGACTGCTGAAAGCAAAGGCATACCACTTACTTATGAAATGGCCAGACAGAGCGGAGAAAACAATTATCTGCTGGCAAGAAAGATGCCCAAATTATACATGACGGGCGTCTTTGAATCCAAAGTAAAATCCATAACCACAGCAAAAGAACAAACACTTTATCTTGACACCAAGGATGCTGAATTCATGAAAGGCAAAAGGGTTGTTATCGTAGATGACGTAATAAGCACAGGTGAATCACTGCGTGCTCTTGAAAAGCTCGTGGATGATGCAGGTGGAATAGTAGTTGGAAAGATGGCAGTTCTTGCTGAAGGCGAGGCTTCAAAGAGAGATGATATTATCTACCTTGAACCGCTACCGCTCTTCAACGCAAAAGGTGAACCTATTCCGATAGATTAATTACGAAAGGAAAAAGAAAATGAATTTTGAAGTTAACAAGTACATAGACGATCATGTCGGTGATATGGTGGCCGATTTGGGAAGACTGGTAAAAATACCAAGTGTCAGCTCAGAATCAGAACCTGACGCACCATTCGGCTCAAATTGCGCAAAGGCACTGGATGTCATGTTGTCAATTGCACAACAAGCAGGTTTCACTGTTTCAAACTTCAATAATATTATGGGTGAAATTGATCTGTACCCCGGCGAAGAACCGGAACTTGCCGCTCTTTGTCATCTCGATGTCGTACCGGCTGGCACAGGTTGGAACTCTGATCCTTTCTCACTGACATTAAAAGACGGACGTGCGTACGGACGCGGAACAGCTGACGACAAGGGTCCTGCAATTGCAGTTTTTTATGCAATGAAGGCAATTACACGCAGCAGAGTCAAATTAAACAGGAACATGAGACTGATTGTAGGAACAGATGAAGAGTGCGGAAGCGCCGATTTGAAAGAATACAGAAAGTACAATAAGCTTCCCAAAATGGTCTTTACCGCTGATGCTGACTTCCCTGTCATTAACCTTGAAAAAGGTATGATTCGTTCCGGAATCAAAGGAAAATGCAAATGCGGAGGATCAAAGACAATTGCAAGCCTTCAGGGTGGTACTGTAGTAAATGCTGTTCCGGGTGAAGCAACCGCATCTGTAGCAGGATTCTCCATTGACGAACTGAATGAAGCTGCTGCTGCGATGGGCAAACCGGAATTGTTCACTTTCACGGAAAACGGAGCTATCATAAACATAAAGATTAAAGGGAAAGCGGCTCATGCTTCTTACCCGCGTGCAGGAATTAATGCAATCACAGCATGCATTGCTCTTTTCGCAAATCTGAAATGTGACGACGGAACAGGAGACTTGTTCAAAGCGCTCAACACATGCTTCCCGTTCGGAGAAGACAACGGAGCTTCTTTGGGTATAAAGATGTCAGACTCCAAATCAGGAGTTCTTACAGAAGTTCTCAGCATAATGGATTATTCCTGCGGAGAATTCAACGCCAAATTCGACATCAGATTCCCTACCTGCGGTTCAGTTGCCGGAATCAAAGAAGTGTTGACAAACAAATTCGAGCAGAAAGGTTTCAAGCTGACAGGATTCAATGGTGTTGAACCTCACTATGTTGAAGAAAACTCACCATTTATCCGTTCTTTGCTTAAGTCTTATACCGAAGTCACAAACAAGCCAGGCAAATGCATAGCAATCGGTGGCGGAACATACGTTCATGATATAGAAGGCGGCGTTGCCTTCGGAGCAAATTTCCCAGGCGACGGCGACTGCGAACACGCACCAAACGAATATATTGATATCAAGAGACTGGTTATAGATGCAAAAGTTTATGCCAATGCAATCTTGAATATCTGCGCACAATAATATTGTATGAAATACTTAAGGGGTGAACCATTCCGGTTCACCCCCGCTTGTTTTTTTACCCTATTTCAACATCTACTTTAAGTTTCTTTTTGCCATTCGGATTAATTATGTTGCTTTCAGCTGTTTTTCCGTCAACCGTGATTTTCTTAACTTCACAGCCCTTGCCGGTGCGCTTGTAGCTTACATCGATCTTACATCCTCTGAACACTTTGGTAATTGAACAATTGTTCCATGAAGGAGGCAGACAAGGATCAATTCTCAAGCCTTCAAGTTCCGGATGCATTCCGAATACATATTCAACTGTGCTCTTAAGGAGCCAGGAACTGGCTGCTGTTCTCCAGCTTTGTCCGGGAGTTCCCTCTCTGTAGCCGCATTCGGGTGCAAAATATGAATTGAACATTGCATACGGTTCTCCGCATTTAACTGCGTATGTGGTATCCCAGGGAAGCATCTTTCTGAGGCCCTTTTCAACCATTTCCGGACGTTTCAGGATGCTGTCACATGCAAGTTTCCATGCGGCACAGTGCAGATATACTCCACCGTTGTCCTGACATCCTGCAGGTTTTTCTGAACAGCTTCCTATATAGCTGAGTCTGTGAGTGAATGCATGGTATGAAAGTCTTGTACCAAGATCGATTTCAAGATACTTCTCAACACTGTCCATTGCGATTTTCTCTCTGCCTGTTTCGGATACTCCCGACAAAACAGCCCACAGCTGAGGAATCAAATACATTTCGCCCGCTTCGCTTGTTTTCGATCCGAGAATAATGTCGTCATCTGTTCTTGCGTAAATATAGTACTCGCCGTCCCAGCCGTATTTTTCAATTCTCTCCTGCATGATTTTTGACTGCTCGTCAACCATCTTGGCGTCTTCTTCTCTTCCGAGAGACTTAGCTATCCTGACAAATGTTCTGGCTGCTCTGTACCACGCAAGCGAAAGCCAGACGGATACTCCTTTTCCTTTAAGTCCGGCAAAGTTTACACAGTCATTCCAGTCTCCGCCCCAAATTCTCACAAGGCCGTACAGCCCCTGGAAATTATACAGAAACTCAACTGATCTCTTTAAATGCTCATATACCGGAGCCTCTGAACCGTCATTGAACTTCACTACGTCATTGTAGAGACTCACATCGCCGATTTCCTTGACGATT
>CADAXH010000065.1 GCA_902791785.1 uncultured Ruminococcus sp.
AGGGGAGATATTCTGGATTCAGCACCTTCAGACAGGATAATTGAAAAGAGAATAATTGGTGAGTATTTCTGTGATGTGAAAAAGAAATACAATATGGTTGTTCCGGGGGATATCCGTTCATATTCATTGGCAATGTTTAATAGTCTTTGAGAAAACGTAAAAAGATGCAGTACTTGTTAGATTGTTTATCAGTCTACACAAATACTGCATTTTTCAATAATCTATTTTGTTGTTTTCCACTTCTTTCAGTATCCTGTCATATGCGCTTTCAACGTGCCTTTTTACTGTAAGAGGTGTTATGGAAATGTATCCGTTGACAACCGTCTGGTTGTCGTAAACATTTTCGTCATTTTCAATTCTCAGCCAGTTTCCGACGGCCTTGAACATATTGACGTCAACTTCTTCAAAATGGTCGGAATATGTCTTTCCACCCTGTTTTGTCACCCTTATTCCTTTTGCATCGAACGGGATATTGACGTTGTATATGTCTGAATACCTGAACAGATTGTTTCCTGCTATGAAGTCATATACCCTGTCGAGATTTGCAAAAGCAGTGTCATTGGGACCGAAGTCTGTTGAGAATGCAATTGCTTTTGTTCCGTGATAAATAGCTTCAAAAACTGCTCCGTTTGTTCCGGAATATGCTATGTCGTTTCCGACGTTCATTCCCTGATTGATTCCGGAAAGAACAAGGTCATATTTTCTGTTTAACCCGAGATAGGCAAATCTTATGCAGTCGGCAGGTGATGAGTCGACAGAATACGCTTCAATCCCACCCGGCAGTTCGGTTTTGACTACTTCAAAAGGTTTTCTCAGGGTTATTGAGTGACTTGTGCCTGACTGTTCAACTTTTGGTGCAAAAACAGTTACTTCGCCGAGCTTCTTTGCCCAGTTTGCAAGCCCTATAATACCTTCGGAATTAATACCGTCATCGTTTGTTACAAGTATTTTCATATCCAGTTCTTGTTGTGTTTTTTGTACTCTTTCAGAGTCTTGTCTGCCAAGTCAATTAGTTCATTCATTTCTTCCTTATTATAAATGGTTGCTCCGCTTGCGCGCGCATGCCCGCCGCCCCTGAACTTCTCGGCTATCTGGTTTACGGTGACGAATCTTGAGCGGAGTCTGACTCTTGTTGTCTTTTCTTTGTCTCCGTTCTCGATGAATCCGAGCCAGATAAGGCTTCCGCGGATGTTTTCAATGAATGATACGCAATTGCTTGCTTCTTCGTGGGTGAGGTTGTATTTCTTCTGTGCCGCTCTGCTTATATACACGTAAGCGACGCCGTTTTCGGTTATCTTCATGTTCTTGTAAACATATGCTTTGTATTTCAGCTCGTCAAAACTTGAAGTGTAGAGATGAGCATACAATGATTCCGTGTCTATTCCAAGTTCTATGAGTTTTCCCGCATATTCAAAAGATGAAGCCTCTTCGATTCCGTATTTGAATCTGCCTGTGTCCGTCACCATTCCGGTGTAGATGCAGGTTGCTGCAAATGAGTCTATTTTCAGTTCCTTTTCATTGTCAAAAAAGAACTTTGCTATCATCTCGCATGCAGATGCCCTGTTTTCTTCCACCCATGACAGATCGCCGTATGGTGAGTTGTCTATGTGGTGGTCTATTTTTATGAGCTCTTTGCATAGGTTGTATTTTTTGTTGGATATTCTTTCAATTGTTCCGGTATCCACCACAATGCCGAGCGACTTTTTATATATGCTGTCAGATACGTCCTTGTCCTCTTTTTCTATGAAGGAAACATAATCCGAGTAGTCGCTGTTTATAAGGCGGATCTTTTTTTCAGGGAAGGACAGCCTGAGAATCTGTCTCAGCCCCACGGTTGATCCGACTGCGTCTCCGTCGGGCCTTGTGTGCCTCATGATTATTATGCTGTCATATTCCTTAATTTTTTCCAGAATAAGCTTTGTGTACTTCTTGCTCATAGATTTTCCTCGATAAGTTTGTCCAGGTCTTCAAGCATTGCCATGGCGGTTTCCCTGTCTTTAAGCGTTGCGCCGCTGGCCTTTTCATGTCCTCCGCCTCCGTATTTGTCGGCGATTTTGTTTATGTTGAATCTGGTCGATCTGACTTCAACGATCACGCCCTTGTCGCTTTCCGTGAAGTTGATCCATATATCCACTCCCTTGATGTCTCCCATGACGCTGACCATGCCACGTGAAATGGAGAAGAAGTCCCTGTTGTAGGATTTCAGTTCCTCTTTTGTTGTGTAGATATATGCGACATTGTGCTTAGTAAACTGAATCTTCAATATGAATTTCGCCCTGAGAAGTACGTCGTCGTAGCTCTGGGAGTACAGATTCCTGTATATTGAATCTGTTTCAAACGGCACCTGCATAAGGAATGAGGCAAGCTCGAAAGTCCTTGACGACGTCGCGTCATATCTGAATCTTCCGGAGTCGGTCACAATTCCCGTGAAGAGGGATTTTGCACTGACGGGGCTGAGCCTGAGATTCTGTTCTTTTGCAAAGCTTGTAATGAGGCCGCATGTACTCTCATAGCTTGTGTCGTCCACTTCATAGTCCGTTATGGGTTCGTTCTGTATGTGGTGGTCTATCCTCAATGTCTCTTTTGCGGTTTTGTATCTCTGATCGCTTATGAGTTCTGCGGCAGACGTGTCAAGAACTATTGCCAGTGCGTTTTTGTAGAGTTCGTCTGCAATAATGTCGGGGGTGCTGTAATCCATGAAAGAGTATCTTACGGGATCGTCACCCACAACATATACTTTTTTTCCAGGGAAGTTGTCCAGTATAAGGAATTTCAGTCCGACCTGGCTTCCGATTGCGTCTCCGTCGGGAGTTGAGTGTCTGTGGATAATGATTGTATTGTATTTCTGTATAAGTTCCAGTGTTTTTTCGAACATTTTTCTCTCCAAATAGTTATGTAAAAATAATATACCATTTTTTCATTCAGTTGGCAAGAAAAAACGCCCACGAAATCGGGGGCGTCGTGCTGTATTCCTGGTCTTAAGCTTTCCAGAGTCCGTGGAGATTGCAGTAAGCATAAACTGCAACAACTTCGTCGTCAGACTCAATCGGGAAGGTAACTACAGGTTCCTGACCTGCTTTGAGAGTTCTTCTCATGTTGCCCTTCTTTGTTTCAACAGCTACCCAGCTGATGAGGTGAGCTTCTGTCATCGGATGAGGAACTGAACCGATTTTTACTGTGAGGGTGTTGCCTTCAACAGAATATACCGGAACATGTTTTTCATGAGCAGCGTCTGTTGTGTTTGCTACGAGTTCAACCATTTCTTCTCCGCAGCATCTGACGTTGCAGCCTTTTTTCTCAGCGTAAGCAATAATGTTTCCACAACCTTTGCAAATGTAAAATGTCATATGAATACCTCCATTGTGTTCTAAAGATATATTAGCAAATTAAATTGCATTATTCAATAATGAAAATGAGGTCCGGGTGTGATATAATTAACCAAAAGGACGGTTAGGTGCATGATTAAGAAAATCAAGAAAAGGGAAGTGGTTTTTCTCTCCTTGGTCATTGTATTCTGCGTGGTCGGCACAATTGTTGAACTGATTAATTTTCTGAACAACATATGGCAGTTCAGTGTTTACACGGTGCTGTACGGCGTCACATTGGCAGAATACCTGGCAATAGATTTGTATATAGGTCTCTATTATACCAAGAGTGAATCCTACCACCTCGTGCTGCATATTGTATCAGGAGTTGTCAGCCTGATAGTCTTCATAACTGAAGTCATCATAGAAAAGAACATGAGCGCAGGTCCGTTCATGGCCCTGATTGATGCGGTATGCTCTGTCAATGCGGTCATTTTCTTCAAGAATGCAAAAGTTGTAATCATTTCTCTCATCATTGCCATCTGTTCCGGAATAGTTGATGCCGTCCTGTACTTTATTACAATTGAACAGATAATATCTGCAATTGATGTTGCCGAGGCGGTCCACCAGGTGGTAATAGGCTTTTCACTCCTGATTATATACATCCTTCACCTGAAGGGTACAAAATACGAAGCAATCAAAAAGATATTCAAAAAAGACTAGGTTCTGCCCAGTCTTTTTTGCGTTTAATTACCGTTCGAGATACTTCTTAATTTCGCCCGAGAACCTTTTTGCCATGAAATAGTAGCCGAGGTCATTAGGGTGACATCCGTCTACAGAACAGAAGCCGTATGTTTCTTCCGGGTAAAAAGTTTTGCCGTCTATGAAAGATATGTTTTTGTCTCCGGATTTCAGAGCAAATTCAAATGTTTCCTCTATTATTTTTCTTCTTACATTATTGACGTTAATGTCCTGAGTGAATATATCGTAATAGTAGTCCGGTTTGCTTGCGAGTATGACAGGCGTATCGGGCTGTTTTTCCCTGAACCTCATGTAGCCTCTGCAGTGAGTTTTCTTAAGATAGTCCGGATCCGGAGCGTTGTGGTCGTAGTCGTAGACGAATACGCTCATTTTCTGTTCCATGATGTAGTCGATCATCTCGTCTTCCGCTTTGCAGGCTCCGCCGAATCCAAGGTTGACAAAATCCGTGTCAAGCATTCTTGAGATCATGGCGGGATATATATTCGAGGGCTTTGACGCGCAAGCCCCGAAAGTAATGGACGAACCGTAATAATACACCGGTACCGTATATTTGTATTCTTTGGCAGATTCCAGACTGCTTCCTTCTCTCAGGGCAACGGACAGAAATTCAACTCTTGTCTCCAGTGGAAGGGAAAGCAGTACTTCTTTCATTCCCAGAGATTTGTCAAAGCGAGTCCTGTATTCGTAATAGTCCTTTCCTTCGCCCTGGGAAGGTATACATACTCCGGGAGTGAACCATTCCCCGTCTGTTCTGATCATTATGTCGATTCCGCCCGCGTCGGACATCGCCTGGTGGAATGACGGAGTCGGTGTTTTCATTTTTGCATGGATAACTACATAGTCGGAATCTGTTCTGAATCTGACTCTTCCTCCGTTGCTGCTCTGACCGGCTGCGGCTACGCTTTCGCTTACTTTTCTGCCGACTTCAGAAGACAGTCTGTTGAAACTGTTTTTGTCCACTCCGTATATTCTGAACGGGTCCTGTCTGACATCAATAAATATTGGATTTCCGAGAGTAATGGTAGTGTCTTCTGGCTCAAATCCGATGTCTTTTGTTACAATCATATTATCTCCTCACAGATTTCTGAAATCCTTTATGATAAAGAATTTGCTGTAGTTGCTGTTGTGGAATGTATCGGCATCATTCATTGCGGTTCTTGAGAGCAGCAGTATGTCGTCATTTTCAATAAACCAGTCAACATACTGAAATCCTACTTTTGCTTTGGGCGAGTTTTCGTAATTCCATATGTCTTTTACAAGAACCCAATTGACCAAATCTTCGCTTTTCACAAGAGAACAGATGTTTCTTGCATCTTTGTTGTCACTGTCTTTTATCCTTGCAATAATTGAATAATATGTGCCGGTTTTTTCATCTCTTTTGATTACGAATTTTGAATGGTTTCCGTCAAACTTCATTGCCCTCTTGTACTCGAGAGGAGCTTCAGGGTTGTTTTCATCGACCCTGAACACGAGAGCAAGTCCGTAACTCGGTTCGCAGTTTCTTATTTCATACCTTGTTATTACATACAGCTTTCCGTCGGGAGCTATGACGGGACACCCTTCCAGAAGACCTGCACTTCTTCCGACTGCAGTTCCTTCCCAGTTCGGGTTATACTGGACGGGCTCTGAAAAAAGCCAGCTGTGTGCATCCAGAAGGTCTGAGTCAACATCAGCTGACATGACCATTGGTGCATGTCCTCCTTTTTTCCAGCTGCCCCATTCCATTGTGTTCCAGATTCTGTGGTTGTAATAAACTACAGGCTGAGGGTTTTTGTGCACTCCGTTTTCATCTGTTTTGCACCCGCCTCTGAGAAGCACGGTGGGCTGGCAGAACGTCTTTCCTCCGTCGGTGCTCTTTCCGATGAGAAGGTCGCCGTATTCAGTTGAGACGCTGAGAAGGTACAGCTCATTTTTATGAATGAACAGTTTTCCCCAGAAGCTCGGATAAATGTCCGAAACATGTTTCCATGTAGATCCGTTGTCGTCGCTTCTGTACAGCAGTGTAAGATTCTGCGGTCTGTTTCCCGTGTGAAGGTCCATTGATGCGAGAAGATATCCGTCAGGATGTCTGACAAGGGAAGGAGAACACAGAAAATTGCCCGAGAAAGCATAATAGTTGTCCCTCGGATGGAGATAATTGACTGTTATTCCTTCACTGAATCCTGTCCTGACAAGTCTTTCGGCGCTTCTTTTTCCGATTGGAGTTGAAACATAGAAGACGTAGTCGCAGTCGGTGTCAAGTCCTGAAACAGTTGCGCTCGTCTGAACGTAATCCGAACCCGGTACTGTTATCTCGTTCCAGTTTTCTTCCGTTTCTTTTCTGTATTTTAAAATGTATGTTTTTTCACCATCAATATTGTACCAGTCGACTGAAAAAGAATCCGGTTCAGGGGCCAGCCTGCAGACATATATTTCACCTCTGTTATACAGCAGAGGCACATATTCCCTGTATGACCATGATGTTGTGGCTTTCATAAAAAAGGCGATCCTTTCCTATTGAGTATTATTTCAGTTTATTTTCGTTTTGACAACTTATTATTGCAATTAATTTCACGTTTTGCAACATTTTCGGGACAATTCATTTCACGTTTTTGCATTTTTCAACAAAAAGTGGAATACATCAAATAATATATTGTATAATACAATCAGAAAAATGTTTGAGGAGGGGATTTGACTTGAACATACTGAATAAACTTTCTGAAAGCTGCGCGCATCCCGACACCAAGAGTGCTCCTGTCATCGCTTTTGTCGGAGATAGTGTCACACAGGGATGCTTTGAATGTTTTGTAAATGAAAGAGGGCAGGTTGGAACCATTTTCGATTCACAGAATGCTTATCACAGCTGTCTTGAAAAACTGCTTGCCCACCTTTTCACGGAAACTCCCGTCACAA
>CADAXH010000066.1 GCA_902791785.1 uncultured Ruminococcus sp.
CCTTTCTGAGGATTTCATGAATCTGGTCAAAGGATGCGTAAAAAAGGCCAAAGAAAACAATATGCTCGCATGGCTTTATGACGAGGACAGATGGCCGTCAGGATCTGCAGGCGGAAAAGTAACTAAGGACAGAAGCAAAGTTCAGAAAATACTGTTTGTTTCAGACAGGCCGTACAACGACGGAACACTTGTTCTGAAGGAAGACATAGACAACTCAAGGGATGATCTTCCAGAGACCGAGTACTATTTCGTCTCGGCATATGACATTGTATTCAATGACGAAAAGAAGATTGTGTCTTACAGACAGATAGGACTGGATGAAAAGGCAGAAGGCAGAAAATATTTTGCATACTGCGAATATACAAACCCGACTCCGTGGTACAACGGATCGTCTTACGTTGACACTTTCCAGAAACCGTATATAGAAGATTTCATCAAGCTGACTCACGAAGAATACAAGAAGGCCGTTGGCGAAGAATTCGGAAAAACAGTTCCCGCAATCTTCACAGACGAACCTCAGGTCAGACAGCAGACCATCTTAAACGATTCCATAAACAACAGAGGGGTAGTGCTCCCGTTCACTCCTGACTTTGAAGAGACATTCAGAAAGGCGTACGGAGAGAGTTTCTATGAGCACCTGCCCGAGGTTATATGGGACAGAGCAGATACAAAATATTCAAAATACAGATACTGGTTCCATGACCATGTTGCAGAAAGATTCTGCACCGGATTCAATGACACAGTCGGAAAATGGTGCAGCGAGAACGGCATTCTCGCAACAGGACACATGATGCAGGAGCCAACCCTTGAGAGCCAGACCGGTTCGCTCGGCGAAGCGATGAGACAGTACAGAAGCTACCAGATACCCGGAATTGACCTTTTGTGCGACAGAAAAGAGTTCACTACTGCAAAACAGACTCAGAGCGTGGCTCACCAGTGCGGAAGAGAAGGCGTGATGAGCGAACTCTACGGAGTGACAGGATGGCAGTTTGATTTCAGGGGACACAAACTTCAGGGAGACTGGCAGGCTGCACTGGGCATAACAGTCAGAGTACCTCACCTCTTCTGGGTATCAATGAGGGGTGAAGCAAAGAGAGACTATCCTGCAAGCATTGGTTACCAGAGCCCTTGGTACAAAGAATACAAATACGTGGAAGACCATTTTGCAAGGGTCAATACCCTCATGACGAGAGGGAAGCCTTTTGTTAAGATCGGCGTCTTGCATCCCGTCGAGTCGTACTGGCTCAGATACGGGCCGAATGACGTGGCCGGACTTGACATAAACGATCTTGAGTCGAGATTTGCAGATATAACGAAATGGATGCTCTACGGTACCCTTGACTTCGACTTTATAAGCGAATCCCTTCTGAAAGACCAGTACAGGGAAACCGACAACGGATTCAGCGTCGGTGAAATGAAATATGACGCGGTGGTCGTTCCGTATCTGCTTACAATGAGAAAGACTACGCTCGATGCATTGAAGAAGTTCAGATCAAAAGGCGGAAAGGTCATATTCATGGGAGCAGCACCCGTATGCGTTGATGCATGTGAATCTGACGAAGCAGCCGGGTTTGCAGAAGGGTGTACGGTTATTCCGTGGTCAAGAAGCGAACTGTATACACAGCTTGAACCTTACAGAACGGTAGATATAAGAAAATCCAGCGGCAACATTTCAGACAACCTCCTCTACCAGATGAGAAAAGACGGAGAAGGATACAATGTGTTCATCTGTCATGTAAATGCGCCTGACGACTATGACACATGTTCTTCCGAAGAATACAGAATCAGTTTTGACGGTGAATTCAAGGCTGAAGAATTCGATACCCTTACCGGTGAGACGAGGAAGCTCGGTGCTGAATATCTGAACGGAAAGACCGTAATAAAATGGGTTTGCGGTGCGGATTCATCCTTGCTGCTGAGACTTGAAAAAGGCAGAGAAGAGGCAGCTGAATCGGCAAAAGACGTCAGGTATTCCGTTGAAAGACTCGAGAGCCTTGTGGATTATGAACTGACAGAACCAAACGTATATATCCTGGACTTCTGCAAATACTCGCTCAACGGAAGCGAATACAGCGAAGAGCAGTATTTCATCCATGCAGACGACAGCATCAGGGAAGCGCTCGGAATGCCTCTGAGAGGCGGAAAGATGTGCCAGCCCTGGTTTGAACCTCTTGACAAGAATCCGAAAGAGACAGTAAAACTCAGATATGTGATTCATTCGGAAATTAACTACAGCGGCGCTGAACTTGCGCTCGAATCAATAGATTACGCAAAAGTCACATTCAACGGAGAACCCGTCGACATGACAAAGACCGGGTACTACGTTGACGAAGAGGCAATAAAGAAGATCAGGCTGCCTGAAATAAAGGCGGGTGACAACGAACTCACGGTCGAATACAAATACGGTCTGGTTACCCAGATTGAAGCCATGTTCGTCCTCGGAGATTTCGGAGTGAGAAGCATAGGCGCATACAACACGATCGTTCCAAGACAGGAAAAACTGGCATATGACGACATCTGCCCGCAGGGACTGCCTTTCTACGGCGGAAACATAATTTACAGGACGAAGTTCTCCGGAAAAGGACATACTCTTGTAAGGATCAACAAATACAGAGGCGCTGCATTAAAGGTAAGACTCGACGGACAGGACAGGGGTATAATAGCTTATCCTCCGTATATAATCGACCTGGGCGAGCTCTCTGAAGGAGAACACCGTCTTGACGTGACATTCTTCGGGAACAGATTCAACACCTTCGGCGCAATCCATAACTCTCATCAGGAAGGATTCCTTTCAGAGCCGAGATCATGGAGGCCGCGTTACAGTTCAACAGAATTCTCAAAAGCATATCTGAAGAAAAAAACGGGCCTGCTTGTTGAACCGCAAATTCTCAGGGAAAAAATCTAATTTGAAAGGTGAGAGTGCAGTATTCTGCACTTTGTCAGAAAAATGGGTGTAACTGAAATATTGCAGCTGATATGCGGATTGTCGCTGCTCCTTTTCGGAATGTCAGTAATGAGCAACTCTTTGAGAAAGAGAGCTGCTGAAGGGCGAAGAGGCTTGTTTGACAGCGTCACAAAGAGTCCGTTCAAAGGATTTATAATCGGAGTGGGTGTTACCGCTCTGATTCAGTCCTCGTCCGCTTCCACGGTAATGGTGGTTGGTTTGGTAAACTCGGGAATGATGACTTTGCTGCAGGCAATTTACGTCATTTTCGGCGCCAACGTCGGCCACATTCTTCCTGCTGTTTTCAAAGAAGGAAAAAATCAAGGACACAGCGACGGTCATAATGGGCTTTGCCGTGCTTATAGTCGGTATGGAATACATGACTGCGGCAGTTTCCGGACTCAGCGAAAATGAAGCATTTACCAACATATTGACTATATTCAACAATCCTTTGCTGGGCTTGCTTGCAGGTATAGTCCTTACAATGATCATCCAGTCGTCAGCAGCTTCAATAGGTATTCTCCAGTCATTGACTACGACCGGTGCAATCACATTCGGAATGGCTGTCCCGATTATCGTGGGACAGAATATAGGTACCTGTATCACGGCAGTCCTGTCGTCTATCGGAGCCAATACCAATGCAAAGAGAACAGCCATGGCGCATCTTATGTTCAACATACTCAGCGCAGTTGTTCTGCTTCCGCTGTATTTCCTGGTCAACTGGATATTCAAGCTCTCGTTTACGGACAGCGTGACAAACATGTTCGGAGTCGCAGCAGTTCACACGATATATAAGATACTCAGCGTCCTTATATTCTGGCCTTGCGCAAAGCTCCTCGAAAAACTCGTCACAAAACTCGTAAAGACAAAGAACAAAAACGAAAAAACTACCCTTATCGACGAACGTATCCTCAATACTCCTGCAGTTGCAGTCATAAGATGCAGGGAACTGTCAATCAATATGAACAGGTATGCGTGCGACGGAATGAGAATGGCACTGGACGCACTGTCAACAGGCGATTTGTCCAAAGCCAAGGAAATAAGGGAATTTGAAGAAACCGTAGACCATTATGAAGACGAACTCGGTTCATTCCTCATCAAGGTTTCAGGAACAAACATAACGAAAAAAGACTCGGCGGTAATTACCGAGATGATGCACCTGCTCAGTGATATTGAGCGTATATCCGACCACTCAGTTGATCTGCTCAAGTCTCTTGAAGAGATGAAGACAAAGAAAATTGAATTTTCCGATGCGGCCAAGAAAGAACTTGCTGTTATGGCAGGAGCTGTTAGGGAAATACTGGATATGTCGGAAGTATGTTTTGCCAAGAATGACGTAACTGTAGCGTCAGAGGTTGAGCCTCTTGAACAGGTGGTTGACTACCTGAAAGAGGAACTCAAGAGAAGACATGTTATAAGGCTGCAGAACAGCCAGTGCACAATGGAACACGGATTCGTCCTGTCAGACATCCTTACAAGTCTGGAACGTGTATCAGACCACTGTTCAAACATCGCAGGATGCGTTATAGAAGTATCAGGACATGAATCAATGGACATGCATGACTACCTGAGAGGCGTCAAGACAGACGACGCTCACTTCAAAGAAGCGTACAACAGCTACATGGAAAAATATACCCTTGAGTGAGGCATTTTATGACCATACAGGAATTGAGAAAAAAGATTGAAGACAGGGAAGTCATGTGCGGGACTCTTGCGTGCATACCAGACCCAACAGTGACTGAAACAATGGCGCTCTCCGGTGCTGAAATGCTCTGGATAGACATGGAACATACTCCTGTCTCGGTTGACAGGGTACAGAATATGCTTATTGCATCAAGATCAGGAAATGTCCCTGCATTTGTCAGGATTCCCTGGAATGATCCTGTGCTTGCAAAGCCTGTTCTCGACATGGGGCCTGAAGGAATCATTTTCCCGTGCATCAGAACAAAGGAAGAGGCCGAACTTCCCGATGAGAGCTTCCGATTACGGAAAAGTTTCCCAGATGGAATATATAAGCGACAAAAACAAAGAAACAGTTGTAGCAGTTCAGATTGAGCACATTGACGCAGTTGATAATCTTGAGGAGATTGTAAAAACAGACGGAATAGACCTGTATATTTTCGGACCCAATGATTTGTCCGGTTCAGTAGGTCTTCTCGGTCAGGTTCAGGACAGGAAGCTGCTTGAACTGTATGAGAAATCAGTCAGCGTTTTCAAAAAGTACAATAAGCCGTTTGGCGTTGCAACCTATTTCGAGCCCAAATGGATTGAATACTGGAAAAAACTCGGATGTACCATGTTCTTCATAGGGTGCGACTATGCATTCCTTGGTTCCGGTGTAAAGAATATGGTGTCGGATTTCAAAAAAATATAGATAATCGATCAGTAATAGATACAAAAAGCATAACAGAGTAGCCCGATAAGTTATTAAAGTTATGCTTTTTTTGAATATATGTTTTTCTAGTATTTTTAAGAACAAAAAACGAAAAGGAGGGCATCATGCAATACAGACTGGACAAAAAGGGAAACAGCGTTTCAATTCTTGGATTCGGATGTATGAGATTTCCGCGCAAGGGCGGAAACATCGACATGGAGGAGACCGAAAGAGAGATACTCAGGGCTTTTGAGCATGGCGTAAACTATTACGATACCGCATATATCTACGGCGGCAGCGAGGCGGCACTGGGCGAGATTGTCAGCAGAAACAACCTGAGGGAAAAGATTAACATTGCAACAAAACTTCCTCAGTATCTCGTGAGGAATACGGCAGCTCTCGACAAATATTTTTACGAGCAGTTATCCAGGCTGAAAACCAACTACGTAGACTTCTATCTCATGCATCATCTGACAGATATTGCCATGTGGGAGAAGCTCAAAAAAGTTGGAATAAAGGATTGGATTGAAAGCAAAAAGAAGAGCGGTGAGATAAAGAATATAGGCTTTTCTTATCACGGAAACACAAAAGGTTTTCTTGAAATTCTCAATGATTATGATTGGGATATGTGCCAGGTTCAGTACAACTATTACGACGAAGTGTCGCAGGCGGGGAGAGAAGGCGTAGAAGCCGCCCGTGCCAAAGGGATTCCTGTTGTGATAATGGAGCCTCTGAGAGGCGGAAAACTGGTCAATATGCTTCCGGAATCTGCAAAAAAAGTAATAAGGGAAAGCGGAAGAAACTGGACTCCTGCAGAATGGAGTTTCAGATGGCTGTACAATCAGGCTGCTGTGACAGTAGTTCTTTCCGGAATGAATTCCATGGAAATGCTTGAGGAAAACTGCAGGACGGCTTCAGATGCCGGAGAAGGTGTTTTTACAAAAGAAGACTTTGAAACCATTGAAAAAATCAAGAGCAGCATCAATGAAGCAGAAAAGGTCGGATGTACCGGATGCAGGTATTGTATGCCATGTCCGCAAGGCGTGGATATTCCGGGCATTTTCCGCAGTTACAACACCATGTATACGGAAACAAAATGGGAGGGAAGAAAACAGTTTGCCCAAACTGTCGGACTTACAAAGAATCCATCGTTTGCCTCTCAGTGTATTGAGTGCGGGAAATGTGAAATGCATTGTCCGCAGAGTATTCCGATCAGAGCCAAACTCAAGGAGGCCGACAGGGCGCTGAGACCTCTGCCTTTCAAGATAGGTATTAACATTGCCAGAAGATTCATGTTCCGAAAACCCAAATAAGATCCGCTGCTACTCAAAAATGCTCGAAGAGAGTTCTTGAAAATACGCAACATTTTACGCAAGATTTACGCAAGATGATTGATTTTTTCTCTTTTTTTTGGTAAAATATATTTAGAGGAAAGGAGGGGAAGAATTGTGTACAAACCACCATTTTCAATAACAAACAAAATGCTGTCAAGATGCATTTCCATTACAGAAAAAGCAGGAAGATTATCTTCTTACCATGATTTGAACAGAATGCCTGTCTTAAGAAGAAACAACAGAATCAAGTCAATTCATTCCTCTCTTGGAATAGAGAACAATACGCTTTCAATAGATCAGACAAGAGATATCATTTCAGGCAAGGCAGTTTTGGGTCCCCAAAAAGAGATTCAGGAAGTAAAAAATGCGTATAGGGCATATGAAATGATTGATGATTTTGACGGATTCAGCGAAACGGATTTACTGAGAGCCCATGCATTGATGACCGAATCAATAGAACCAGAGTCGGGAAGATACAGGAATCATGCAGAAGGAGTTTTTGACGGAGACAGGGTCATATTCATTGCACCTCCTGAAAATATGGTGCCAAAGCTCATGAATGATCTGTTTCAATGGTTAAAGAGGGACAAAGAAACACCAATCATCATTAAGTCCTGCGTTTTTCATTATGAGTTCGTTTTCATTCACCCTTTTGGAGACGGCAACGGAAGGATGGCACGATTGTGGCAGAACGTTTTGCTGGCAAAGTGGAACCCTGTTTTCAAATATATTCCGATTGAATCACAAATATTGAAGTATCAGTCGGAATACTACAAGGCGATAGAAGAGTGCCACAAAAATGGCAATTCTGATTTTTTTATCGAATTTATGCTTAAGATGATTGATGAAACCCTGGACGAAATAGAAATATCTGTCAGAAAAGAAGTACGGAACATTTCGGATCAGGTAAACAGACTATTGAATGTGATGGAACCGGATATTCCTTTGAGCGCCAATGAATTAATGCAAAGACTTGGTATTAAGTCGAAAGAGACACTTCGTCACAGCTATATCGATCCTGCAATGGAAAATGGCCTGGTATTCATGACTCTTCCGGATAAGCCAAACAGCAAGAATCAGAAATATTACAGAATATAGCCGGCGGATACCTGCCTGCAAAACAGTTAATTAAAGAAATCCCAAAAATATACACTATATACCCAAAGAAAGAAGAAGCTCAGAGATGTATTTAACAAGCACTCAGCAAGAAGTCTCCCTCCTCTATAGGAGGCGAGATGAATTGTGAGAAAGAGTGCGAAAAGGATTACGAAACACACAAGAATTATGATTTTGCTGTTGAATTTTACGAAGAATTAGTGTACAATAAATACAGCAGAGACTAAGAAGTGAGGTAAGCGCGAACATAAAGCTTGCTTATGCTTTTTGATTTTCGTGTTCGCGCCCGAATTTGCTGGCGCAAATTCCCATAGTGAAAGGAGAATTTTTAATGCCAAACATTAAGCCCGTATCAGATCTACGCAACTACAACGAGGTACTGCGCGATATTGCCGTTGGAGAACCCGTATTCCTCACGAAGAACGGTCGCGGCAGATATGCCATCGTTGATATGGAAGAATTTGAAAGGACACAGGCAACGCTCAAGCTGATGAGCGAGCTTGCCAAAGGTGAAGTTTCTGCTAAAGAAAAAGGATATATTGATATCTCGGAGGTCGAAGCACTTCTGGGGGTAAGCAATGACTAAAATCAATTTTACGCCCGATGCCCTTGAGGATATGAAGGAGATAAAAGCGTATATCACCGACGAACTGTGCAGTGAGCAATCGGCAATCAAAACGATTGAAAATATTATGAAGCGCATGCGTCAACATGCGGATTTCCCCGAAATCGGTGCGCCGCTTTCCTCTATCATAAGCCTTGAAGTGCCGTACAGGTTCCTTGTCTGCGGTAACTACACCGCATTTTATAAGGTTGAGGGCGATGAGGTTCACATCATCCGTGTTCTCTACGGCAGACGGAACTTTATGCAAATACTTTTTGGAAAGTCATACGACGAATAATATGGAATCGCCACTCTCACGGGTGGCGATTTACTTTTATCCTTGTGCGCAATGAAAGACTCGCACAATTAGGATACTTTGACATCCTAATGAAGTACGAGTCCTTGCATATTTGATTGAACCGCCGTGTACCGAGCGGTACGCACGGTGGTGTGAGAGGTCGGTCACTCCACTTATGGGTGACCTCCTACTCGATGTTTTTTGGAATGGTCATACCCGATTGATTGTTTCTTTTACATATTGTCCGAATTCCTCACAGGTGCAGCCTGTTTCGCGGCCTGTAATTGTGAGTTTCTTTTCTTCATATACGCAGATATCAAGAGCTTTTTCAAGTCTTCTGGCCTTGTCGTTCATACCGATGTGGTTGAGCAGCATCACGCAGGCTCTCAGCATGGAACAGGGATCCGCATACTGACCTCTTCCTTCTTCAATCATTCTCGGTGCAGAGCCGTGGATTGCTTCAAACATTGCATATTTCTTGCCTATGTTTGCAGCTCCTGCGGTACCTACGCCGCCCTGGAATTCAGCTGCTTCGTCGGATATTATGTCGCCGTACAGGTTTGGAGCAAGCAGAACCTGGAATTCTTTTCTTCTTTTTTCGTCTACAAGTTTTGCAGTCATTATATCTGCATACCACTCGTCTGTTGTTATCTCCGGATAATCGGCTGCTACCTTTCTGCAGTCCTCAATGAAGTTTCCGTCCGTTGTCTTTATGACGTTTGCTTTGGTTATGATGGAGACTCTTGTGAATCCGTTGTTTTTTGCATACTCATAAGCGAGTTTTGCTATTCTCTCGGTGCCTTGCTTCGTTGTGACGACAAAGTCGACTCCGAGGTCTTCAGTGACGTTGAAACCCTGGCTTCCGACTGCGTAACCGCCTTCGGTATTCTCTCTGAATATTGTCCAGTTGATGCCCTGGGAGGGAACTCTTACGGGGCGGATATTTGCAAACAGATCAAGAGCTTTTCTCATTGCCACGTTTGCGCTTTCAATGTTTTTGACTCCGCTGCCTTTCTGGGGAGTTGTAGTCGGTCCTTTCAGAATGACGTGACAGGATTTGAGTTTTTCGAGTACGTCGTCAGGAATCGCTTTTCCGCATTCAAGTCTCTTTTCAATTGTGAGATCATTGATGTCGACAAATTCAACCTTTCCTGCTTTTTCTTCATCTGAAAGAAGGTATTTGAGTATTTCGGAAGCTTCTTTTGAAATAATGGGACCGATTCCGTCTCCTCCGCATATTCCAATTCTTATTGTGTCAAGGGAGGAGTAGTCAACAAAGTCTCCCTGATTCTTCATGTCTTCAACTCTCTGAAGCTGGTTTTCGAGTATTTTTCTGAATTTCTGGCACGCCAGGTCCAGTTCTTTTGTATTGTCAGTCATTGTGATTCAGCCCTTTCTTACGTAGTTCAGCAGCCCTCCGCAGAGAACTATCTCTCTCTGTCTCTCCGTGAGGTCTATTACCAGAGGTATCTCTTTTGACGAAGTCTTCATTGTGACTTCACATTTTCCTTTTACGGCTTCATAGAGCCCGTTTATAGTAATTGTTTCGTCCTGGTTTACAAGTTCGTAGTCCGACTCATTCTTGAATGTGAGAGGAACAATTCCGAAGTTGACCAGATTTGCTTTGTGAATTCTTGCAAAACTCTTTGTTACTACAGCCTGGATTCCAAGGTAAAGAGGAACCAGGGCAGCATGTTCTCTCGAAGAACCCTGACCATAGTTGTTTCCTGCAACTATGATGCCTTTGCCTGCCTTTTTCGCCCTTTCCGGGAAGGATTTGTCACAGACAGAGAAACAGAACTCTGAGAGTTTAGGTACATTTGATCTGTATGGAAGAATCTTGCTTCCTGCAGGCATGATGTGGTCTGTCGTTATATTGTCTCCGAGTTTCAGGAGAACGGGGCATGTGAGGTCCTTTTCAGGGCTGTGGCCGACCGGTATTTCCTTAATGTTAGGTCCGCGCTCGACGGTGACTGAATCAGCCTCTTCGTCGCTTGCGGGGTACACGAACATGTTGTCGTTTATTTTGAATTTTTCGGGCATCTGTACGGGAGTGAAGCTGCCCAGTGTCGTCGGGTCCGTTATATATCCCGTCAGTGCGCTTGCTGCAGCTGTCTGAGGAGAAACAAGGTATACCTGAGCGTCGGCTGTTCCGCTTCTGCCTAGGAAGTTCCTGTTGAATGTTCTCAGGGATATTCCGGAAGATTTGGGAGAAAATCCCATTCCGATGCATGGTCCGCATGCGCACTCAAGTATTCTCGCTCCTGCAGATATCAGGTCGGAGAGAGCGCCGCAGTCAGCCAGCATCTCGTATACCTGCCTTGAACCGGGAGAAATCGACAGGGAGACATCGGGGTGGATTGTCTTTCCTTTGAGCATTGACGCAACCGTCAGCATGTCCAGCAGAGAAGAGTTTGTGCATGAACCTATGCACACCTGGTCGATCTTTATTCCTTTCAGTTCCGAAACCGGCTTTACGTTGTCGGGGCTGTGGGGGCAAGCAGCCAGAGGCGTGAGTTCAGACAGGTTGATTGTATATTCTTCGTCGTAAACAGCGTCCGGATCGGGCAGTATTTCAGTCCAGTCCTTTTCTCTGTTCTGCATTTTCATGAATTCTCTTGTCACTTCGTCAGAAGGGAAAAGGGAACTGGTGGCTCCGAGTTCGGCGCCCATGTTTGTTATTGTTGATCTCTGAGGAACTCCGAGCTGCTTTATACCTTCACCTGAATATTCAAGGACTGCTCCGACTCCTCCTTTTACTCCGAGCATGCTCAGCACTTTCAGGATAATGTCCTTTGCTCCGACATAGTCGGGAAGAGTGCCCGTCAGTTTTATCCCTATTATTCTGGGCATAGTAATGAAGTAGGCTCCGCCTCCCATTGCTGCTGCGACATCAAGTCCTCCGGCTCCGATTCC
>CADAXH010000067.1 GCA_902791785.1 uncultured Ruminococcus sp.
TAAGCCATCATTGCCTCGTCGAAGTTGCGGTAAATGCCGCCTTCTCCGGGTTCTCCCGCTCTGTCAATTGTAAGCCAGTATGAACCCATAACCATGTCCTGTGAAGGCATGTTGACAGCCTTACCGTCGGCAGGTTTCAGGAAGTTGTTTGCAGAAAGCATAAGGAATCTTGCTTCTGCCTGTGCTTCATTTGAAAGCGGTACATGTACTGACATCTGGTCGCCGTCGAAGTCCGCGTTGAACGGAGTACAAACAAGCGGGTGAAGCTTGATTGCACGGCCTTCTACAAGTACAGGTTCAAATGCCTGAATTGAAAGTCTGTGCAATGTAGGAGCTCTGTTGAGCATTACAGGATGATCCTTGATTACGTTTTCAAGAGCATCGTAAACTTCAGGAACTGCTCTTTCTACTTTCTTCTTTGCATCTTTGATGTTAGCTGCATTCTGTGTTTCCACAAGTCTCTTCATTACAAATGGTTTGAACAGTTCAAGTGCCATTTCTTTCGGAAGACCGCACTGGTAAATCTTGAGTTCCGGTCCGACTACGATAACGGAACGTCCTGAGTAGTCGACACGTTTTCCAAGCAGGTTTTGACGGAATCTTCCCTGTTTACCTCTGAGCATTTCTGACAGAGATTTAAGAGGTCTGTTGCTTGTTCCGCCTGTAACCGGTCTGCCTCTTCTGCCGTTGTCTATGAGTGAATCGACGGCTTCCTGAAGCATTCTCTTTTCATTTCTTACGACGATTTCAGGAGCATGAAGCTCTTTCATCTTCTTAAGTCTGTTGTTTCTGTTAATGACTCTTCTATAGAGGTCATTGAGGTCGGAAGTTGCAAATCTTCCGCCGTCAAGCTGAACCATCGGACGGATTTCCGGAGGTATAACCGGAAGTACGTCAAGGATCATCCATTCAGGTCTGTTTCCGGATTTTCTGAATGATTCAACTACTTCAAGTCTCTTTACAATACGGACCTTTTTCTGTCCGGTTGAATTCTCAAGTTCGGTTCTTAGTTCTTCTGAAAGCTGATCAAGATCTATTTCAGAAAGAAGCTGTTTGATGGCTTCTGCACCCATTCCGACTTTGATGTCATGCTCATATCTTTCAAATACGTCTTCGTATTCTTTGGATGTGAGAACTGTCTTTTTCTCGTAAGGTGTTGTACCAGGATCGAGAACTATGTAGTTTGCAAAATAGAGAACCTTTTCAAGTTTTTTGGGAGTTACATCAAGGATGAGGCTCATTCTTGAAGGAATTGAGTGAACATACCAGCTGTGTGAAACAGGAGTTGCAAGCTCAATGTGACCCATTCTCTCTCTACGAACTTTCTTGGATGTTATTTCAACACCGCACTTTTCGCAGACTCTGCCCTTGTAGCGGATACGTTTGTATTTGCCGCAGAGACATTCCCAGTCCTTAGTGGGTCCAAATATCTTTTCGCAGAACAGACCGTCTTTTTCAGGTCTCTGTGTCCTGTAGTTGATTGTTTCCGGTTTTGTTACTTCGCCATGTGACCAGCTTCTGATCATTTCTGGTGAGGCCAAACCTATTTTGATGGAGTCAAATGTCATATTTTCGTTCATAGTATTCGCCTCCTTCAATTATCAAAATCTTCATCGTAGTTGTCATCTACGTTTTCTTCTTCTGCTTCTTCGAGACCTACCATTGACGCATTGTCGTCAGGGTCGTCTGTGGTTGAGAATCCGTCCATATCGTCAGGAGAGAACACATGCTCTTCCTCTAATGCGGGCTCGTCGGAAGCACCGACTACGTTAGGTGCAGGCAGCATATCGTCTTCAAGTTCTGAAAGAACTATTTCATTGCCCTCTTTGTCAAGTACTTTGACATCAAGTGCGAGAGACTGGAGTTCCTTGACCAGTACCTTGAATGATTCAGGAACGCCTGCATTGGAAATATTCTGGCCCTTGACAATTGCTTCGTACGCTTTGACTCTTCCAGTTACGTCGTCGCTCTTGAATGTCAGGATTTCCTGCAAAGTGTAAGCAGCGCCGTATGCTTCAAGTGCCCAGACTTCCATTTCACCGAAACGCTGTCCGCCGAACTGAGCTTTACCGCCCAGAGGCTGCTGTGTAACGAGTGAATAAGGACCTGTGCTTCTTGCGTGAATCTTATCGTCAACAAGGTGATGGAGTTTGAGATAGTACATTATTCCTACGGTTACCGGGTTGTCAAATGGTTCGCCTGTACGTCCGTCATAGAGAATGCACTTTCCGTCTTCTCTGAGTCCTGCTTCTTTGAGGGCTTCTGTGATATCAGACTCCTTGGCACCGTCAAATACAGGTGTCATAACCTTGATTCCGAGTTTCTTTGCAGCAATACCGAGGTGAACTTCGAGCACCTGTCCGATGTTCATACGTGAAGGCACGCCCAACGGGTTGAGCACGATGTCAAGCGGAGTTCCGTCAGCCATGTACGGCATATCCTCAGGCGGGAGTATGCGTGATACAACGCCCTTGTTACCGTGACGTCCGGCCATCTTGTCGCCTACAGATATCTTTCTCTTCTGGGCAACATAAACTTTAATCTGTTCGTTTACGCCTGCAGAGAGTTCGTCTCCGTTCTTTCTGGAGTATCTGTGGATGTCTATGACTGTTCCGTATTCGCCATGACGCATCTTGAGTGATGTGTCTCTGACTTCGTTTGCTTTTTCACCGAAAATAGCTCTGAGAAGTTTTTCTTCTGCTGTAAGATCTGTCTCGCCCTTAGGAGTTACTTTACCAACGAGTATGTCTCCTGTCTTGACTTCAGTACCTATGCGTACAACGCCTGTACGGTCAAGATCCTTGAGAGTCTCTTCACTGCTGTTCGGAATCTCTCTTGTGAACTGTTCCGGTCCGAGTTTTGTATCTCTTGTTTCGATTGTGTATTCCTCAACGTGAATGGATGTATAAACATCGTCACGAACAAGTCTTTCATTGAGCAATACAGCGTCTTCGTAGTTGTAACCTTCCCATGACATGAATCCTACGAGAGCATTCTTACCAAGGGAAATTTCACCGTCACTTGTAGCCGGTCCGTCCGCAATTACATCGCCGACCTTGACTCTTTCGCCAACAGAAACAACGGGTTTCTGGTTGATACAAGTGCTCTGGTTTGAACGTTTGAACTTAATGAGTTTGTATGTGTCCTTTTCGCCGTTGTCGAGTCTGACTTCAACGTAGTCTGCACAGACATATTCAACAACGCCTTCACGCTTGCATATCACGCAGACGCCCGAGTCGATTCCGGCTTTGTATTCCATACCGGTTGCGACGATAGGAGCCTCTGTAACGAGAAGCGGGACTGCCTGTTTCTGCATGTTTGATCCCATGAGCGCACGAGCGTTATCGTCGTTTTCAAGGAAAGGAATCGAACCTGTGGCAACAGAGATGAGCATCTGAGGAGAAACATCGACATAGTCTGCCTTTTCAGCAGGTACTTCGACGATTTCGTCCTTGAATCTTGCTACAACTTTCTTATTGATGAAGTGTCCTTCTTCATCCAGAGGTTCATTTGCCTGTGCAACGATATAATCGTCTTCTACGTCAGCAGGCATGTAAACAACTTCGTTTGTAACAACGTTTTTCTCTTTGTCAACCTTGCGGAAGGGTGCTTCAATGAAACCGTAATCGTTTATCTTTGCATATGTTGCAAGGTATGAGATAAGACCGATGTTCGGGCCTTCAGGTGTCTCGATAGGACAAATACGGCCGTAATGTGTATAGTGAACGTCACGAACTTCGAATGAAGCTCTGTCTCTGGAAAGACCTCCGGGACCAAGAGCTGACAGACGGCGTTTGTGAGTGAGTTCGGCAAGCGGGTTGTTCTGATCCATGAACTGGGAAAGCGGTGAAGAACCGAAGAATTCACGGATAGCCGCAGCAATCGGACGTATGTTGATAAGCGACTGAGGTGAATAGTTGTCAGCATCAGCAGCTGTCATACGTTCCTTAATAATTTTATCCATTCTTGAGAAACCGATTCTGAGCTGGTTCTGAACAAGTTCACCAACGCAGCGGATTCTACGGTTGCTCAAGTGGTCTATGTCATCTGTGCTTCCGATATTGTGTGAAAGGCAGATGAGGTAGTTGATTGATGTGAAGATATCCTCTTTTGTGATGTGGTGAGGAGAAAGCTCATCAGCTCTGTCCTTGGCAATTCTCTTTACCTCGTCAACATCGCCTTTTGCTTCTTCAAGAATCTGCATAAACAGGTCAAGTTTAACTTTTTCCTTTATGCCGATATCCTTCAGGCTGATTCCGTAAACAGCTTCAGGATCAATCATCTTGTTGGTGAATACCTTGCACTCGTTCTCTTCGGAATCCTTGATGTAGACTTCGTATACACCTGCATCTTCAATCGCCTTTGCGTCCTGGAGACTGAGAAGTGTTCCGCTTTCAAACAACAGTTCTCCTGTAACAGGGCTTATAACATCACGAGAAACGGTGTGTCCGGCTATACGTCTGCCGAATGCAACCTTTTTGTCGAACTTGTATCTTCCGACTGCACCTATGTCATAACGTCTGTTGTCAAAGAACAATGCGCTTAAAAGAGTCTGAGCGCTCTCGACTGTAGCCGGTTCACCCGGACGCAGTCTTCTGAAAATGTCCTTGAGTGCTTCAGCATATTCAGATGTTCCGTACTGATCTGCTGCTGCCTTCATACCATCTTTTTCAAGTGTTTCAGCAAGTTTCGGGTCGTCACCGAACTTTTCCTTGATTCCGATATCGGTTGAAGTTGATTCATCCAATGCTCTTATAAATGTTGTGATGGGAAGTTTACGGTTCTTGTCGATGTGAACATAGATTGTATCATTGGAATCAGTTTCGTATTCGAGCCAAGCACCGCGATAAGGAATAACGCTTCCTAAATAAATCACTTTTCCTGACTTGTCAACTGATGTCTCATAGTACATACCCGGTGAACGGACAAGCTGTGAAACAACGACACGTTCAGCACCATTGATGACAAATGTACCGTTGTCTGTCATCAAAGGAAGATTTCCCATGAAAATTGATTCCTGTTTTACTTCACCTGTTTCACGGTTAAGTACACGAACAGTTACGAGAAGACGTGATTCGTAGTTAACGTCACGTTCTTTGCACTCTTCTACAGGATACCTCGGTGTAGGATCAATCGTGTAGTCAACAAATTCAACTACTAGTTTGCCCTGGAAATCCTCGATTGGAGACACATCGTTAAGTACTTCTCTGATACCTTCTTCACAAAGCCACTTATAAGACTTGATCTGGACATCAAGAAGGTTCGGCATATCGATAACACTATCGATCTGCGCGTAACTCTGTCTTACCTTTTTTCCAACTTGAACTGGTTTTGTTCTCAAATTTTATCACTCCATTCGATTACTATATTTCCCCCGCCCAGAATGATCTGGAAGGAAACCGAATCTAAATATTTTCGGATTTTCGGAGAGATTTAACCATCAATTCGGATCATGCAAAAATGAGCCTGAAACAACTCTCAAAAATGCAAAAAAGCGATATTGGGTCATTGTAATGCAGTTTACAAGTATATCAAGTGTCAAGTCAAATGTCAACTAAAATTTTTATCTTTTTTGCGCGAAAATGTAAATATTAACCTGTAACGTGCGCCCGCGCGGGGAATAAATACCCGCATATGCGTTTCTTAATTGACTTTTAATCCCCCAAATAATATAATTGTTGTTGAAAATGCATCAGCATAAATAATTGATAAAGACAGGTAAACAAATGGAATGGACATCACTGAACGATTTGCGTGAATCGTATCTGAAATTCTTTGAATCAAAGGGCCACCTGCTCCACAAGAGTTATTCACTCGTTCCCGAAAACGACAAGACTCTTCTCCTTATAGTTGCAGGCATGGCTCCTCTTAAAAAGTACTTTACGGGAGAACTCACACCTCCGAGAAGAAGAATGACAACTTGTCAGAAATGCATCAGAACCAATGATATTGAGAACGTTGGTTACACTGCAAGACACGGAACATTTTTCGAAATGCTCGGAAACTTCTCTTTCGGCGACTATTTCAAAGAAGAAGCACTTCCCTGGGCATGGGAATATTTGACTGAAGTACTGAAGATTCCGGAGGAGAAACTCTGGCCTTCTGTATATGAAAAAGACGACGAAGCCTACTCAATCTGGAAAGACAAAATCGGAGTGAGAGAAGATCATATCGTCCGCCTCGGAAAAGAAGACAACTTCTGGGAACTCGGCGCAGGTGCCTGCGGCCCGTGTTCAGAAATATATTTCGACCGCGGAGAAAAATACGGCTGCGGAAAGCCGACATGCAAACCGGGCTGCGACTGTGACAGATATATGGAAATCTGGAACAACGTTTTCTCTCAGTTTGAGTCCGACGGCGAAGGTCATTACACAGAACTCAAATCAAAAAACATAGATACGGGAATGGGACTTGAGAGACTTGCATGCGTAATGCAGGGCGTCGACAACATGTTTGAAGTCGACACCATTCAGAACATACTGAAAGCTATCAGCGACAGGGCAAAGGTAAAATACAAGGACAATCCGAAGTCCGACGTCTCTCTCAGAATCATTGCCGATCACTCAAGAGCATCTGCTTTCCTTATAGGCGACGGAGTAATGCCGTCAAACGAAGGAAGAGGCTATGTTCTCCGCAGACTCCTCAGAAGAGCATGCAGACACGGAAGACTCCTTGGTATAGAAGGCGCTTTCCTCGGTGACATAATTGAAGTGGTGGCACACGAAAACCTGACCGCATATCCCGAACTCACCGAAAAACTCGATTACATCAAGAAAATTGCTGTGATGGAGGAAGAAAGATTCGACGCTACTGTTGAATCGGGCATGAACGTTCTCGACCAGCTTACTGCCGAGGCAAAGAAAAACGGCAAGGACAAAACTCGGAATTGACGAGGAAGGATATAAGGAATGCCTGAACGCCCAGAAAGAAAGAGCAAGAGCTGCAAGAGGCAACATCAGCGGATGGGCAGACAACATGAAATCACTCTTTGCCGAACTCCCGAAAACCGAATTCAAAGGATATGAGACACTCGAATGCAAAGCTAAAATTGTTGCAATTCTCGATTCGGACACAATGCAGAAGCAGGATATTTCGTCAGACAAGTCCATTCTGATTACCGACGTGACTCCTTTCTACGGAGAAGGCGGAGGCCAGGTGGGAGACAGAGGAACTATTACCGGTGCAAACGGCACAGCTAATGTTGTTGACACACGCAAAAATGACGGAGTATATATCCATTTCTGCGAAATCACAAATGGTTCATTCTCTGTCGGAGACGAAGTTACACTTTCCGTAAACAAGGAAATCAGAAGCGCAACTGCCAGAAACCACAGTTCGGTTCACCTGCTCGATTCAGCCCTCAGAGAAGTTCTCGGGGATCATGTCAGACAGGCCGGTTCTTACGTTGACGAAAACGAAGGAAGGTTCGACTTCACTCACTTTGCTTCGATGACAAAAGAAGAACTTGACAGAGTTGAAAAGCTCGTCAACCGGAAGATTCTGGAAAATCTCAAGGTCACAACGGAAGTAATGGATATTGAGTCAGCAAAGAAATCAGGCGCAATCGCTCTGTTTGGTGAAAAATACGGCGACTACGTGAGAGTAGTCAGAATGGCAGACTTCTCAAGTGAATTCTGTGGCGGAACACATGTCGATTCAACCGGAAACATCGGTCTGTTCAGAATTGTGTCCGAAAGTTCAGTTGCTGCCGGAACCAGAAGAATCACTTCTGTAACAGGTTTCAGAGCTTATGAGCAGTCAAAAGCAGATTCGGAACTTCTCAAAGATATTGAGACAGCTCTCAAGGCAAACAACTCATCGGAAATAATTGAAAAAATAAATGTTCTCCAGAATGACCTGAAGAAAGCAAAGAAAGATCTTGAAGAGAGCCAGGTCAAGAATGCGACTGCTGGAACAGAAGAAATGCTCAGCAAGGCAGTTGACGTAAACGG
>CADAXH010000068.1 GCA_902791785.1 uncultured Ruminococcus sp.
GTCTTGATGGTTCCGTCCTGCTTGCCCTTTTCATATAGCTCGTGAAAAAACATCTTCATGACGGATATTTCTTTCAAATAGGGAAGCAGCTGTTCCTTTGCTGCATGTTCATGAATGACATAAACGTTGAAGTTCTGATTGAAGCGAAGCAATTCTTTGTTGTTTTTGTAAAGGTCTATGAACAAATTAAGGTAAAAAACAAATTCTTCAGCTGCGGTCATTCTTTCCACGTTGCAGGCAGACCTTTTCTTTTTTGTTTGCTCACTGAATTCTCTCCATTTTCTTGTTCCAATGTCCAGAACAAGTTCGAGTTTTGTCTTGTAGTATCTGTAAAGGGTAGCAATTCCAACATGGCAGGCATTTGCAATTTCCTGCATACCCGTTGCTTCTATTCCTTTTTCGGAAAAAATGCGAAAACCTGCAGATATCATTTCCTCTCTGCGGGCGGCCATTTCCAGTTCATCTTTTTCAATGTTTCTCATAGCAAACTTCCTTCTTCTGTCGGTGATAAACCATTTATCATGATAGATATATTATCACTATAATATGCCAATGTCAACAAACAAAAAGCAAGTCCGGTTTTCGCCGGACTTGCGATGTTAATCAATTATGAATTCAAATGAAAAATCTTCGTTGAAAATGTATTTGGGAAGCGGAATCGGGCCGCAGCTGTTTGAACCAATTCCTCCAACCTTGTAGTTTATCAGAAGGAAAGTGTCTTCTGACGGAAGCAGTTCAAAATTGTGTCTTACACCGGTCATCATTTCCGGAGAATAGTGAAGTGCGCTGAATTCAAAACTGTCTGATTCAGCCCTGAATTCGTTTTCTCCGTCGCTCAGAACCACATATTGGCAGTCTGTGTGGTTTCCGCATTCCTGCGGCCTGATGAACGGGACAAATTCAGAAGTCACATTTGATTTGAATATGCCCTTATATGCATGGTTCTTTAAGTCGCAGTAGTTGCATTCCGGACCCATTCCTTCGTATTCCAGTTTTTCAAAGCCCGATTTCAAATCGCACTGAAGAGCAAATCTCGGAATCTGTTCAATCTTGTAATTCTTTTCTCTCTTTGCATCAATATGAATTTTTAATCCTTTGTCTGACGGAGTGAATTTCACTGTGAGATAAAACATCGGGAATTTCGAAGCTGCTCCGAACACTCCTGACAGGGTCAGTGTTTTATTATCGACAGATGCTTGATAAACATGGAATTTATTGTGCCGGACATATAGTTCATTCCAGTTGTTTATAACATTTCTGTCATTGTCAATCGGCGCTCTCCATGATGTAAAATGTGCCGGTGTGTTGAACAACTGTACACCGTTTTTTAAAAACTCTGTGATTTCGCCATGGACTGTGTCAACTACAACCCTGGTGTTTTTGAATTCAATAGTCGCAAATCTTCCGGTTAGAGTGGTTGAACCTGATTCTTTGAATTCCGGTGCTGCTTTTGAATAAGGTAGAGCAGACTGGCAGAGGGCCAGTTCGTATCCTTTTTTTGCAAAGAATGAGTCTTCTGCAAGAACTATAGACGCTTCAACATACGATTGAACATCGGAACTGTATTCAAAGTTAAGTTTGTATGACTTCTTTTCATGTGCTTCAACGTCAGGGGGGATAACCGTAATTAGTTTCCTGTTTTTTCCCTGTCTTAAATAGATTTCGACATTGCAGTAATCTGAAAGGTTTGTGAAATCAAGCCTGTTTTCTATTGTCAGAACACCATTTGAGTATTTGACATCTGCAGGTCTGATTGCCTGTTTTAACGAGAGAAGGCCAATGTGAGGAGTTCTGTCGGGGTATGTGAGTCCGTCAACGCAGAAAACATCGTCATTGGGGAAATCGTTGAAATCGCCTCCGTAGTAGTATTTTCCGTCGATTTCACTTGCATGATCAGCCCACTCCCATACGCATCCACCGCAAAGTCTTGGGTATTTGTTAATAATCTCCCAAGTATCTTCATATTCACCTGCGCCAAGGCCCATTGCGTGACCATATTCACACATGTAGAACGGCATTTTCTCATTTTCTTTGTTGATGCCTTTTTGTTCAATGTACGGAATGTCCGGATACATTATACTGTACACGTCGACACATGGGTCTATAACTCTTGGTTCGCCCTCTTTTTTGAATCTGAAAGCGGTTCTTGTACCTTCATAGTGAATTAATCTCGATTTATCCCTTTTTCTGATCCATCTGGACATTGCTTTGTGATTCTCTCCGAACTCCGTTTCATTTCCGAGAGACCAGAAAATAACGCACGGGCTGTTTTTGTCCCTTTCAAGAGTTCGCTGCATTCTGTCTATAAAGGCTTTTTTCCAGTCGGGATGAGAGGCCAGATCTGCACTGTGGTCAACAAACCATTCGTTCCAGGCGCCTTCCACACCATGTCCCTCGAGATCGCATTCGTCTATCACATAAAAGCCGAGTTCGTCGCACATCTCCAGGAATCTCGGAGGATTTGGATAGTGAGAGGTTCTTATTGCATTTATGTTGTGTCTTTTCATGATGATCAGATCTTTCATCATGTCATCTTCTGTTACGGTATATCCTGTTTTTGGATTGGTGTCGTGTCTGTTTACGCCTTTTATTTTGATTGGCTTACCGTTTATGCAGAGAATTGTTCCTTTTTTTACGGAAACAGTTCTGAATCCGAATTTTTTTGCTATGTATTCTCCGGAACATTTTATTACCAGTGTGTACAGATTGGGCGTTTCCGCCGTCCAGGTTTTTGGATTCTCAACATCTCCAAAGGGAAGCTTCTGACCGTCAGGAGATATTAAACTCAGCTCGGGATCTGCATTTCCAATCGAGTCGCATTCAAAAGATATCTTCCCGTCGTATGAAGCATGAATAAAAAAGTCCCTGATATGATTTTCGGGTCTTCTAAGTATGTATACATCCCTGAAAATGCCGTTGAATCTGAAGCAGTCCTGATCTTCAATGTATGTCGCATCGCTGTATGTGTATACTTTGACTGTGATTGAGTTTTTTCCTTCGGTCACTAATTTTGTAATGTCGAACTCGGAAGGAAGTCTCGATCCTTTTGACATTCCTGCAAACACGTTGTTTATGTACAGCTCAAACATCGAACACACACCGTCAAACATTATGTATGTCTGCAAGCTGCAGTCGTCAATCTCAAATGTTCTGTTATATATGCCTACGGGGTTGTCCAGCGGCACATTGGGCATGTAATAAGGTATCTGATAGTTTATATTTGTGTACTGAAAATTCCCGTGTCCTGAAAACTGCCAGCATGACGGAACGGTGATCTTTTCGTCATATTTGACTTCGCTGATTTTCTCCGGAACGCTCACGGGTGAATCGAAATATGTGAATTTCCATTTTCCGTTCAGCGACATATACCGGTCATTGTCTGTTTTTCCTCCGGAAAGTGCGGACCTTTTGGTTGAAGCAGGTATGTAGTATGATCTTGGTTCTAGTCTGTTTATCCCTGTGATATTTGGATCAAATATGTTTTCTTTCTTCATAACAACTCCTAAATGGTTTTTTTCATTGTAATTTTACAACAATTCCATCCCTAACTCAACATCATGAAATCATGCTTTTCAGTTCAAATATGTGGTCAATTTTCTATTGATTTTATCTTTCATTGTGGTAAAATATCTTCTTGTATCAATCTATTACTAATTTTCTATAAAATGCAGGGTTGAAAATGAAAGACAAGAATTATTCAAGAGGCATTTCAATAAAAAGACTGAACTATATTATGGCTGCCATTACCATAATAGTTTCAGTATTATTGCTGATTGTGTCTTACCGGACATTGACGATTTACAATTCTTTGACAGATAGGACCGAAGTATCAGTCAAAGGTCAGAAGAGCGCTCAGGACGTACAGGAAGCTTCTGACTATCTCACCGAACAGGTCCGCTGTTTTGTCGAGTCCGGAGAAAGGCAGTATCTGGATGCGTATTTTGAAGAAAGCGATGTGACACAAAGAAGAGAAAAGGCACTTGAAGAACTTGGAAAGCAGTTTAAAGGAACAACTGTTTTCACGGCTCTTGAGCAGGCCGAAAAGCAGTCGATGAATTTGATGAACACTGAGTTTTATGCAATGAGATTGACTGTTGATGCTTACGGATATGATCTTTCTTCATTTCCTGCAGCTGTTCAGAATGTAACTCTGACTGATACTGATGCGGCTCTGTCAAATCCGGAAAAGAAGGAAAGAGCACGCCAGCTTGTTTTTGATGACAATTATCATCTTCAGAAAGCAATTATATCTGCAAAGACTCAGGAGTGTCTGAATACAATCATAAATTCACTGGAAAATAAACAAAGTGATACAGCAAATCAGTTCAGCTTTATCATTCGAGTTGAACAAGGGCTGATAATTGCATTGATTGTCATAGTTCTTATAATCGTTCTTTTGACAACATTCCAGGTGATTGCTCCGCTTATAAAAGCAATTCCTCATATCCAGTCCGACAAACCGATACCGATAAGCGGTTCAGAAGAGTTCCGTTATTTGGCTAGTACATACAACAAGATCTATGAAGAGAACAAGAGCCAGAAAGAAGAACTTGAGTTTGAAGCTTCTCATGATCAGTTGACGGGAGCATTAAACAGAAAAGGCTTTGAAAAGATACTTCAGGGTGTTGGCAATACAAAAACTGCTCTTCTTTTAATTGATGTCGACAGGTTTAAGAGAATCAATGACACATATGGACACGCAGAAGGCGATAAGGTCTTGTCAAAACTGACTCAGGTACTGTCTTCTCATTTCCATACAGGGTATGCGCTTTGCAGAATCGGAGGAGACGAATTCGTTTTGTTTTTGCCTGATGTGGGACCGGAAAAGAAAGAAGAGATTAATCAGAAGGTAAATGAAATAAACAATGTTCTGGAAAGGTGCGAGGACACTCCTCCTACTTCTATCAGCGTCGGAGTTGCTTTCGGTGACAATGAAGACGGAATTGTGGTCTACAAAAAAGCCGATATTGCACTTTACAGAGTTAAGGAAAACGGAAGACGCGGATGCGCGTTTTACGAATGATAAGGGGAAATTAAGTTAATATGAAAACAAAAGTTGTGCGTTTTTTTAAAACGCACACTGTGTTTTGTGTGGCAGTTGTTTGTGCGGTTGTGAGCTGTTTTTTTGTTCCGCCGGACAAAGAGTATCTGAATTATATAGATTACAAGACCATAGCATGTCTGTTTGCAACACTGGCGGTTGTATGTGCTTTGAGAAACATAATGTTTTTTACAATCATTTCAAGAAAGATCGTGAGGGTGGTCGGAAATCTTAAGGCATTGGCAATTACACTGATTGTAATGACCTTTATCGGATCGATGCTTATTGCCAACGACATGGCTTTGATCACGTTTTTGCCGCTTGGATATTTATCTCTGTCTGTTACAGGACAGGAAAAACACAGTGCGTACATTTTTATACTGCAAAATATTTCAGCAAACCTCGGAGGCATGCTTACTCCGTTTGGTAACCCGCAAAATCTGTACCTGTATTCGTATTTTAATATACCTACGGGCGAGTTCATGGGAATAATGGCTATACCATTTATTCTAGCAGTTTTGATGCTCGTAGCTTGCTGTCTTCCGTTGCCTGCAGAAAAACTGAAAGTGGATGAACAGGTAGCTAAGCCTCTGCCAAAGTTTAAAACGGTTTTGTACATAGTATTGTTTGCTTTATCCATATTGGCTGTCTTCAGAGTGTTGCCTTATCCCATAGTTGCCGCTTTGATTCTAGTCGTGTTTTTGTTTGTTGACAGGGAAGCACTTGCTGCTGTAGATTATCCGCTGTTACTAACTTTCGTGGCTTTCTTCATATTTGCAGGAAATATGTCAAGGCTGACTATTATTCACGATATGCTTTCAGGACTTCTGGAGAAGAGCACATTCATTGTTTCTCTTGCATCGTGTCAGGTTATAAGCAATGTTCCCACTGCAATATTGTTGTCAAGATTTACTGACAATTTCAAAGAGTTGCTGCTGGGTGTTAATATTGGCGGCACAGGAACGCTCATAGCTTCACTTGCAAGTCTGATTACATACAGTGAATACAAAAAACTGTATCCAAACGAAGGAAAAAAATACATAAGAATTTTTATTCTTTTGAATTTGTTGTTTCTGGTGGTGCTTGGAGCGATTGTGTACTTTTTCCTTATTTGATCAATTTAATATGTTTATAAAAACAGGGGCTGCAAAATCACAGCCCCTGTTTTTCGGGAACAACTACTTGTACACAAAAGTTATTGTTTTCTTCGTAAAAATCTAGCATGCCGCTGTATTTATGAACTATTTTTTTACCATATATCCCTGAAAACGCACCATTTATCCCAGGACTATTGAAATTGACAGGTTTATAAAAGATACTTTTCGTAGGCGAAACCCGTTCATTGTTATTAGGAAAGGAAACAAGTTTATGAAATCATTTGCAAATCAGTCAACAATTAAGAAGATAATCTCAATCGCAATAGTGATTGCAACCTTTTTGACAATGCAGGGCATAGTCATTTTGGCTGCAGACATAAAAAACGAGATTGTCGGAAGCACAAATTCTTCAGAAGGCGTCATTGACGAGAATGCTGTTGAAGACAATTATGAAGAAGACGAACATGACGTTGAGACACCTGTTAATCCTGCAGCAAGAATAATGGCAGAAATACGGAAGCAGATTGAAAACGGGACACTCTCTCCTTTGACAGATGAAACTAAAATTGCTGAAATTGAAAGATTGGTAGAAAGAACACCAAATAACAGAAACTTAAC
>CADAXH010000069.1 GCA_902791785.1 uncultured Ruminococcus sp.
CCAGTCCCCATATTTCAACCAAAATTGTCTGTCCGTTTTCGAGTCTTATGACGCACGAGTCATCTTTCATGTCCTCGATTGTATAGTTCACACCGGGCTTTACCCGTATTTCCAGTTTCACTGAAGAATCGTATTTCCATCTGACAGTCGATTCGTTCCAGGGGTCAGACGACGTAGTCTCTTTTGTTGTCTCTTTGGCTGTTTCTGAAGCAGATTCCGATTCTGTCTGCTCTGTTGAGACGGTTTCCATGTATATGTTTTTTCCGCATGATGCAGATAATGTCACAAACATGAGCGCCATCAGCACAGATAACGCCTTAAGAACAATTCCTCTTTTTCTTTCCAGCATTTCAATTCCTCACAAATATATTAGCTGTTCTGCTGTCCGCCCCTCAATACGCTCTCTTCCACAGCTATTGAGTCACACATTTCGTTGTATTTGTCTCCGGCATGACCTTTTACCCATTCAAAAGTGACTTCGTGCTTTTCCATCAGTTCGGAAAGTTTCTGCCAGAGATCGACATTGAGAACCGGTTTCTTGTCCGATTTCACCCAGTTGTTTCTTATCCAGCCTTCAAGCCATCCTTTTTCTATGGAATCTATGATGTATTTTGAATCGGAATGGATCAGGACGCTGCACCGCTCATTCAGTGCCTGCAGCCCGGATATGACTGCTGACATCTCCATGCGGTTGTTTGTCGTCTCTTCTTCGCCGCCTCTCAGAATTTTTGTCCTGCCCTTGTACAGAATTATGCATGCATATCCTCCGGGTCCCGGATTTCCGCTGCACGCTCCGTCTGTATACATTTCGACGGTCTTTAACCTGACAAGAAAGAATAGTCCGCTCCCCTTCTGCACTTTCCGGTTCCTTTTATCTCACTTACAAATTCTGCAAAAAGGCTCTTCCCGGGAGTCCTGATTTCAACTTCCCGCTCGCCTTCTCCGTCTGTAATGAAAACGCGGCCATCTCTTGATTCTATGATTCCTTTTGTTCCGACAACCCTGAGTCTGTCGTCACCGTGGGTGGGTGCGGAATCAGGTCTGAAATAGTCTGACGTCACAATTCCTATGACTCCGTCTTTGGATACAAGGGTACTTGAACAAGTCATTTCCATTGTTCCGTTGCCTTTGTTGCAGTCCGAATTCTGAACCGAATAAACCTTATCAAAATTCAGTCCGCATATTCCCATGAGCCAGTCAAAGCCGTGTATGCTCGTCCACGCAATTGTGCCTGGGTATGTTTCCCTTGACTTGTAGAAAGGTTCTCTTTTTCCGAGCTTGTATGACTTCTGTGCCTCGGCAAGCCTTATTTCGCCTATTGCTCCATCGGAAATCAGCTGTCTCACGGTCTCTGCCCATCCGACATATGACAGGCCGAACATTCCGGCATAGCAGACTCCGGACTTTTTGTGGGCTTCAGTATATGTTTCTTCAAGTTTTTTCAGTTCTTTCAGGTTGAATGCACACGGTTTTTCGCAGAATACGCTCACACCTTTGTTCATAAAGAACATTGCAATCCCGCAGTTCTTGTCAAAAACCGTGTTTATTATCGCTATGTCTGGTGAAAGACCCGGTTCAGGACTGTGGCCGAGTTCCCTGAATTTATCTATGCATCTGCTGCAGTCTTCACCTTCTGTTCCCGGAGCGACCGCAACGATATCCACTCCGCATTCCAGAGCGTCAAAGGCATATTCGTAATGTCCCTGTGCACCTACTATTACTGCTCTCATATCAAATTCCTTTTTTAATCAGATCCCAGTAGTTTTTTGCAGCCTGTTCGAGTTTGTTGTCGCCGAATTCGTAATACCTGGAATCCTTGATATCGTCAGGCAGATACTGCTGTTTTACATAGTGATTCTTGTAGTTGTGAGGATACTTATAATTCTGACCCTTCTCGGATGAATTCATTCCGTCGAAATGCGTGTTCTGCAGCTGTCTCGGAGGCTCGATTCCCTTTCCATCAGCTATGTCCTGCATCGCTTTTTTCAAAGCCTCGTTTGCAGAGTTTGACTTCGGGGATGTGGCGAGCAGAATTGTTGCATTTGCAAGCGGAATTGCAGCTTCCGGAAGTCCGAGCTGTCTTGCAGATTCAACACATGCATGAGTGATTGATGCGGCCTGCGGATAAGCCAGGCCTATGTCTTCGCTGGCAATTACCTGTATCCTTCTCATTACGGAAATGAGGTCTCCTCCGGCAAGTATCTTGGCAAGGTAGAATATTGCCGCATCCGGGTCTGATCCTCTTATGGATTTCTGGTATGCGGAGAGCAGGTCGTAATGACCGTCGCCCGCTTTATCAAATCCTCCGAGCCCGACTATTTCCGGGGTGAAAGCTTTGACGGCTTCCTCCGTTATTATGCCGTCAGAATAAGAGCATGCATTTTCAAATATGTTGAGCACTCTTCTGGCGTCTCCTGCGCCGGCCCTGGCAATAATCCGTGCTGCGTCTTCAGTTATGGATATCTCTTTTCCGCTCTCCTTGGACATGAACTCAACAGCCCTGTCTATCAGGGGGAGAAAGTCCATCTCGTCAATTGATTTGAACTCAAATACAACAGAACGTGATATGACGGCATTGTATACGTAGAAATACGGATTTTCGGTAGTTGAAGCAATCAGTGTTATTCTTCCGTCCTCCATGAATTCAAGGAGAGACTGCTGCTGCTTTTTGTTGAAATACTGGATTTCGTCAAGGTAGAGCAAAATGCCTCTGGTTCCCTCGAGCGTATGCGTCTGCTCAGTTGCCTCCCTCACGTCTGACAGGCTTGCCGTAGTGGCATTGAGCCTGACGAGAGCCATGTCTGCCTTGGACGCAATTATCCCCGCCGCAGTGGTCTTTCCCGTTCCGGGAGGACCATACATTATAATATTCGGTATCTTTCCGGAATCGGTGATTTTCTGCAGTATTCCGTCTTTTCCGAAAAGGGATCTGTTTCCGACCATCTGATAAAATTCAGTCGGTCTCATCCTGTCGGCCAGTGGTCTGGATATCATATGTGCTCCTTACTTCTCTTTTGTACAATTGAATTCTCTGAACGGGCATCCGTCACAAAGCGGATGGGCTGCCCTGCATATTTCTCTTCCGAAATCAACCAGTCTGTGGCAGAAAACCGCCCTTTCTTCAACCGGTATTATTTCGGACAGCTGTTCTTCGTTTTTTCTTGGATCTGTTGTGTCTGTCAGTCCCAGCCTTTTGCTGATCCTGATGCAGTGAGTGTCTGACACTATTCCCGGTTTTCCGTATATGTCACCGAGGATAAGATTGGCAATTTTCCTGCCCACGCCTGACAGTTTCAGCAGTTCTTCCATTGTATCTGGAACTCTGCCTCCGTACTCATAAGCAATCTGTCTTGACGACTCCCTGAGGTCTTTTGCCTTCATATGGTACAGTCCGCAGGGGCGCACTATCTCTTCAAGTTCGCAGATATCTGCATTCGCCATTGACTCGGGCGTCGGATACTTTCTGAAAAGTCCGATTGACACTTCATTGACTCTCTTGTCTGTGCACTGTGCAGCCAGCCTGGTCATCTCGAGCAGTTTCCATGCGTCTTTACCGGATTCCAGCGTGCAGTCGGAATCGGGATATCTGTCTTTCAGGACAGCCATTACCTGCTCTGCCCTGGCTTTTCTCTTTTTGATGTTCATCATGAGAAAATTTTACCCGTAAGCCTGTTTGAAAGTTCAAACACGTCAGTATGAAAACATACCTTGAGCATTGAACAAAGAAGCGCAACAGGCAGTCCCACCACATTGAAGAAATCTCCGTCGATTCTCTCGACGAAAGCAGATCCAAGCATCTGGGCTGCATAGGAGCCAGCCTTGCCGAAAGGTTCGCCTGTAGCTAAATATTCTTCAATCTGTTTATCTTCTATGTTCCTGAATTTGACTCTTGTGAGGTCCGTCTGGCAGTATTCCTTGTCTCCGCATATCAGGCAGAGTCCGGAATATACGGAATGCCAGCTGTCGGAAAGAAGTCCCAAAGTCAGGGCTGCCTCCCTCTCGTCCTTAGGCTTGCCTATAATGATGTCGCCTTCCGGGAAATAAACGACTGTGTCGCATGAAATAACAAGAGCATCTTCAGTACTCATTTTTGTCTTTTTCATCTTTTCAATTGCTGCTCTCCCTTTTTTAACAGCAAGCTCCGAAACATATTCTTCGGGAGGCAGTGCTGCGTCAACGTCTTCGTCACAGTCCGGGGAAACAATTGTAAACGGGAGATGAAGATTTTCAAGGATCTCCTTCCTTCTTGGAGAGCTTGATGCGAGTATTATTTTGTTGATCATATTCTATATCCTTTTGAACTGGCCTTCGGGCAAAGCAAAATGCGTGTATGCGCTTATAATTCTGCGTACCCTGTCCGCATTTTCGTCACTGAAAATAAAGTGACCGCCCAGACCGAGTCTTCTTATTCTGTCATATATGTCTGCTGTCCAGACCGGAACGCTGTTAAAAACGGTATTCCTGTGATTATACGGGTTGCCTCTTAACTTGAACGTCATGTTTTTTGAATCGGTAAGAGGAACATAACCGCCTTTTTTGCAGTATTCGCACTTGGATATTTCACCCTTCAGTCCGAGAATGTCTCTAATCGCACATTTTTCGAGAGTCATAATAGGAATTCTTCCGTATGCGACGACGCTCAGATCAACGGGCGATGACATATCCCTGGCCTTAGGCAGACCTGTCTCAACAGACAGTATGATGTTCTTCACACCCATCTCGGAATATTTTCTGCACGCATATGAATTCATGCAGTTCATCCTGAGATCAAGCGTTACAATCATATTTCTTTTTTCCGCAGCGTCTATCTGCCACAGATTTGTCACAAGCATCTCCCGGGCGCCGAGTTTCACCGCTTTGTCAAGTCCGTCAAGGACCTTTTTTTCTTCTCCGGACATCACAACACTGGGCATTGCAACTCCGAGTACAGCTTTTCCGGGATGAACAGTGACGGAAGGATAATCTTCAAGAGGAACGAATATCTTGTCAAAGAAACTGAATGCTTCAGCCGGTATTTCAGATACGTTGTCAAAATATGCAGTCTTAAGTTTATTGTTTTTCGCAAGAGATTCAAGTTTTTCAACCGAGGCGGTTGCGACGCGACTGATTCCTGACACTGCAAGACTTTTGTCCATCTCTTCGCACAGGTCTCTTCTCAGCTGGTTTATGAGCATGACGGGCATCATCACGTCATCGTCCATGTCAATCCTGATTCTGTCTGGATCTGTATCATATGAACTGTTGCCGAGCTTGACAAGCTGCTTTTTGACAAGACCGGGATTCATCGGATAATTAATTGCAGTCTCGGGAATCCTGCCCTGTACAGTCACCTTTGTCTTTTTGCCGAACAGATCCACTTCGCCTGTCAGGGTTATGGGCGTGTCTTTTTTCATCGTGCATGACATGTCCATATATATTCGTTTTTTCGGATATTCGGTCGAATTCTCCGTCGCTGTATTTGTTGCGATTTTATCTTCCTTCGTCCGCGTTCCGAGCATGTCCGAGCCGACTTTGTCGTCAAAATACGCAGTCGTAAAACCGGATCTTGAAAACAGGTCTGACAGTTCTTTCAGTTCTTCTTTATTTGCATTCCTTCTCTCGTCGAGAAGTTTTCTGTAAATCCTTGTGACTCCGTAGACATAATCTGCACTCTTCATTCTTCCTTCTATTTTAAGTGAAGATACGCCCATGTCAATGAGGTCGGTAATTCTTGTGGCCAGACAGTTGTCCTTGAGGCTCAGAGGGTACTCGCATTTGCCTTTATACATCATCCTGCAGGGCTGTGCGCAGTTTCCCTTGTTTCCGCTTCTCGGCCCTATGACGGCGCTCATCAGGCACTGCCCCGAATGACAAACGCAGTTGGCTCCGTGTACAAATGCCTCAATCTCAAGTTCCGAATTGCTGCACAGATCCTCGAGTTCCTTCTTTGAGCATTCTCTGGGAGCGACCATTCTTGTAAAGCCCAGTTCCTTCAGCACTTTTGCCGAATACTTGTTCTGCGGGCTCATCTGGGTGCTCGCATGCAGCTCCGCATTCGGCAGTTCTCTTCTGACTTCCCTTATCAGGCCCATGTCAGTGATTATGAAGGCGTCAAGTCCCGCATTGTACAGTATCCTGCACGCTTCGAGCGCCTGTTCCATATCCGTGTCAAAAAGCTGGGTGTTGATGGTGAGGTATACCTTTACACCCACGCTCTTGCAGTATCTTATGGCCTCATTTGCATCCTTATATGTAAAATTCTGAGCAAATGCCCTGGCGGAATAATTCTTCATGCCGAAATATACGGCGTCGGCTCCAGCCGAAACTGCCGCATAGACGCACTGAAGAGAACCCGCCGGTGCCAGAAGCTCGGGCAAATCCTTATTTCTTCTCATTTTCTATTAATGCTCTCAGTTTCTGATTTTCATCCAAAAGGTCAAGTGCAACAACAATTGCAGCCTTGGTCACGGATACGTTTGATCCGGACAGCCTTGTCGTGTTTATTCTTCTGTTCAGTTCCGAAGAGAGTTTTTCAACGTATGCATTTGTCTCTTCAGACACAAGCGACAGTTCGGTTCCCGCTATTTCGACGTGATGGACGTTTTTCATATTCCCCCGTCCCCTCCTATTTGATTATTGGTAAAAATGTGGTAAAATGTGCAAAGAAAATTGCTGTCATCATTATACAGCAAAAAGTTGAATAATTAAAGGATTTTATTATGCGTGTATCCATTTTGTGCAAATACGGAGAAATAGCCCTCAAAGGCATGAACAGACACATTTTTGAAAAGCTTCTCCGTGACAGAATAAAGAGAAGAATTGCCGAGTTCGGCAAATTCAAGGTTTACACTATCCAGAGCACACTGTATATTCTTCCCCTCGACGACGAATGCGACTCGGAAGGGGCGTACAGCGCGGCAAAAAGAACATTCGGTATTGCTGCTGTATCCAAAGCATTCGAGACGGAAAAAGACATGGATTCAATACTGAATGTGGCAAGAACGGAAATACCGAAATACCTTGAAGGCAAAAGATCTTTCAAGGTTGAATCAAAACGTTCTGACAAAAAGTTTCCTCTCAGTTCTCCTGAGATTTCAAACGAGGTCGGAGGAGCAATTCTCCAGGCCATGAACGGAAGAGTCAAAGTCGATGTACACAATCCCGAATGCGTCATAAGAGTTGAAATCCGCGACAACGCGGCATATGTGTGCACAAACCAGGAGAGCGCCGCAGGCGGAATGCCTACAGGAAGCAACGGAAAAGGACTGCTTCTCCTCTCCGGAGGTATCGATTCTCCCGTCGCAGGATACATGATGGGAAGAAGAGGTGTTGTGATAGAAGCCGTTCATTATGAGAGTTTCCCATACACGAGTGAGAGAGCAAGAGACAAAGTGATAGAACTCGCAAGACTCATTTCCCAGTACTGCGGAGAAATACATGTTCACGTTGTTTCGCTTACAAAACTCCAGGAAGCAATAAGGGACAAATGCGACGAAGAATACTCCACTCTTCTGCTCAGAAGAAGCATGATGAGAATAGCCGACAGAATTGATGAAAAGTACTACTGCAAGGCAATCATAACAGGTGAATCCCTCGGACAGGTGGCAAGTCAGACAATGGAAGCCCTGAATGTCACCAACCCTCTTGCAAACCGACCTGTTTTCAGACCTCTCATAGGCACAGACAAGGAAGAGATTGTTACTATTGCGAGAAAAATAGGGACATTTGAGACGTCGATCCAGCCGTATGAAGACTGCTGCACCGTATTCACTCCGAGACATCCGAAAACAAGACCTGACATAAATGACGTCATAGAACAAGAAAAAATACTCGACCCGATTCCAATGGAAGACGAGGCATTTGAAAACGAATACACAATCACAGTAGGTTCGAAATAGCAACAAGCTTTCCCGCCGTGAACCCTCACACGAATAAATTCGCGTGCTTCCCTTAAATGTATAAATACACGTAGTCTCTTTAGGAGACAGGAACTACGTTACTACAGATACGACCCAAACTCAGATACTTACGACACCATTGTCGAAAGTCCCGCATTAAGGTTAATTAGTGTAGATAACGTGCAGGTGGTTCTCTTGGTGACCTGAGGAACTTTTGCCTCAAGTTCCAACCTCTCC
>CADAXH010000070.1 GCA_902791785.1 uncultured Ruminococcus sp.
CGCAGTTCTTCTCTCTGCACTTTTTCTCGAATACGGCATCGGCCTCTTCGTTTGAACCGTATGAAGCAACAAGTCCGTTTTCTTTAATTATCCCGGCTTTGGCTCCGGCTATATCCGTCATTGTCGGCCCAAGAAATGCCGTGTGGTCAAATCCCATTGAAGTCAGAACCGCAACTTCGGGTGTATCTATTACATTTGTCGAATCAAGTTCTCCGCCCATTCCCACTTCAAGGACCACTATGTCGCACTTTTTCCTGTAAAACCACAGCATTCCAAGTGCAGTTATCATTTCAAATTCTGTGGGAGTATCCTTCATAGAGTCTGCAATCGGTCTGATGATTTCAGTCAGTTCAATAAGCTCGTCGTCTTCTATCATCTGCCCGTTAATCTGCATTCTCTCATTGAATTTTATGATGTAAGGCGAAGTATAAAGTCCCGTGACATATCCTGCTTTCTGCAGGACTGAAGCTATGTATGAGGATGTGCTTCCCTTGCCGTCTGTTCCGGCAACATGGACGAATTTGAGTTTTTTCTCAGGATTTCCGAGTTTTGCCAGAAGTTCCCTGGTTCTTGAAAGACCGGGTTTGCTCTTCATCCATTTGACATTGTGTATGTATGCAAGTGTTTCTTCAATAGTTTTCTTTTCCGTTTTTGGCTTCTTTACAGGCCATACTCCGAGCTTTTCAAACAGGTGCGACTTCACAAGCAGGAATACAAGAACAGTTTCAACTATCCATGTAATAGCAAACTGGATTCCGCGTGTTCCCAGTTTTGCAAGGAGATATGCGGCAAATGCACCCTCTTCAGAATACATGATTGCAAGCGCAAAACTCTGATAGACAATTGACCCGAGAACGACGGGCGGAAGAAATGCAATTCCGATTTTGATAATATTTGGCTTTTTGCAGACGAACATCCTGAACAGCCCTGCGACAAGACCGTACAGAATCGGGGGAACGCTGAATATCGGGTTGTACCCGTACGGGGAAAACAGACATCCTATGAAATCTGCAGAAAACCCCACGAGGGCACCCGGGAGAGGCCCGAAAAGCATACCGGACAGAAATACCGGAACCGATTCGAGCGAGAAGCGCATATCCTTGATTGGTGCATATCCCAAAAATCTAGACAGTACAACGCTCATTGCAGCAAACAATGCGCAGTAGCATATCATTTTGATCGTCAATATTTTTTTGTCTTTTTTTATCGTTGACATAGTTACCTCCTTCCGTTGAACCACATAGTTGGAGGCAGCTCCGATTATGCAGCAGCGGGATGCAGAAACCGTACCGCAGAATATCTTTCGTCACTGCGTCAACTCCCCGTTCACAGTGCACTTTACGCACGGTTTCCTACTCTGATTGCATTAGCTTTGTTTATTCTATCACGCGTGCGCGATAAAATCAATGCGAAAACAGAAATATAACTCACTTGTGAAGATTTGTTATACATCTGAAAAAAACGAGCCCGGCCCTGACAATTGCGATCCGGTCGTTTGAGAAAAAGTAAACTGTCACGAAAAAGACAAACAATTCTTGTTAATTATGCTTAATTGACAAAGGTCAAAATTTGGGTACAATATGAGTTGACTATTTAAATAAGGAGTTTTTTCTTTATTATGGATAACACTTTGACGAAAAACAGTCCCCTGAAGCTGAACCAGAAAAGAACATATATCATTGGTCTGGCCTTCTTCGGGATTCTGCTCATGTGGCAGGTTTATGACTCATATGTTTCATCATTCCTTTCTGAATTGTTCCAGAAGACCTTCCAGGCTTCCAGCGCCGAGGACGTACAGTACCTAGTCGGTGTCATGATGGCACTCGACAATGTTGCTGCCCTTGTACTGATGCCTATTTTCGGAAGGCTCTCGGACAAGACCAACACAAAGATAGGAAAGAGAATGCCTTTCATCCTGATAGGAACGTTTGTCTGTGCAGTACTGTTCCCGTTCATACCTGTAGCATTCCATCATTCAAATCTCGTAGCGCTAATCATCCTCGTTGCAATGACAGTTCTGTTTGCAATGATGTACCGCTCACCTGCAGTTGCTCTCATGCCTGACCTTACTCCGAAACCGCTGAGAAGCAAGGCAAACGGAATAATAAACATCTGCGGTTACGTAGGAGGAGCTGTTCCTACCATTCTTGGAATGTTCCTCGTTCTTTCCAACTATCTCGGAAAGACAAAACCGGGTTCTGCCCAGCAGGGCAACATCTGGGTAATTGAGATACCTTTCCTTCTCGCTTCTGTTCTGATGGTTATTACAGCACTCATTCTCTTCTTTGCAATCAAGGAAAACAAAGTAAAAGAAGAAATCAAGGATGAACTCAGAAGAGGCGAGGAACTCTCCGAAGTTGAGAACGTTGCCCAGGACGACAATGCAGTTCTTACAAAAGAAAACAAAAAGTCTCTCCTGATTATACTCGCTGCTGAATTCATGTGGTTCATGGCTGACAACGGAATCAGCACATTCATGACAAACTACACTCTCTATCACCTGCAGGCTTCAACAGGATCAAATTCAATTAATACAATTATAAGCGGTCTGTGTTCGGTTATAGGATTTGCAATCGGCGGATTCATAGCAGCCAGAATCGGAAGAAAATGGACGATGGCCATCGGTCTTGGACTGACTGCCGGTTCATATGCAGTATGGGTACTGCTCAGCATGCTCATTGCTCCCAACGGATCATTCCCTGTATACATTTTCGCAATCTTTGCAGTCAAAGGATTCGGAATGGCTCTGGTGCACGGAAACTCATTCCCGATGGTTGTTGAATTCTGTCCGAGCGGTCAGATAGGAAGATTCACAGGTTACTACTACACATCAAGCATGCTTGCACAGTCCATTACTCCGATTGCGCTCGGCGCACTCATGCTCATACCGGGATTCGGATTCGCTCAGCTTCCCGTATATGCGCTCTGCTGCATGGTGCTTTCCTTCCTTGCGTTCTTCTTTGTAAAGGGACTCAAGCCGAAGAAGGAGAATATAAAGACAGGAATTGAGGCATTAGGAGAAAGCGATGATTAAAAAGGAATTGTTTCTGGAAAAAATAAGCCCTCTCATTTGCAACGGAATTGCTCACAGAGGACTTCACAATGAAGAATTTACCGAAAACGGTCTTAAAGCATTTGAGAATGCGGTCAACAACAATTTTGCTTTTGAACTTGACATTCATCTCGCAAGAGACAACAAGCTCATAGTATGTCATGACCGCAACCTGAAAAGGACGACCGGAAAAGAAGGAATAATTGAACAGCTGACTTCAGACCAGATAAGACAGGAATACAGACTCCATGACGGAGGTGTTGTACCGACATTTGAAGAAGTGCTTGACCTTGTTCAGGAAAGAGTTCCGATAGTGACAGAACTGAAGCCTGAATTCAAAAACCATAAAGCACTTGCCAAATACACGGAGGAAACCCTCAGGAGAATCAAGGATCCGAAAAGCATCATGCTCATATCTTTCGATCCCCGTGCCCTGATGCCTTTCAGGCACAGCAGGTTCGCCACATCAATCCTTGTATCTGACGGTGACAAAAAATCCGCAAAGGTGTTCTATCTCAAAAAGCTGTTTGACAGCGGAGATTTTGATAAGAACATGACCATGGAAGACCGGGTCAGAAAGTATCAGAAAGACAATTTCCTCAATATCTGGACTGTAAACAGTAAAGAGGATGTTGACGCTTACCTGGATTTTGTCGACACATTCACATTTGAAAAAGTTGATCCCGAGTATGTAAGGGAAAAACTAAAAACCAAATACAACAAAGAATAACTGACAAAGCAATCAGCAGCCGCCCGAATCAATGGTGACTGCTGATTTGTGTTATGTGACTTTTATGTCTTTTATATACGTTTCATTTCCAGTCAGAAGATATGTCTTTTCAGACTTGCAGTATGGACAAATCTTGCCGTGCTTAACTGTCTCATACGTCTTTTCACATGACTCACAGTACGTTTTTGCCATTATCGGAATAATCCGCAATTCACAGCCTTTCATGTACTCTGAGCGGTTGTCCACTGCCCATTTCCAGCAGTCGGTGAGATACTTCGGAACTATACCCGACACCTCACCAATTTCAAGCGTCACTTCTTTTACGGAAGAAACATTGTTCTCCTTTGCGACACCATCGACCTGCTTAATTATAGAAAAAACAATTCCAAGTTCGTGCATCAGTCTTTATAAACCGGAGGAACTGCATTTCCCGTATGCGGGAATTCTTTCTTCCATGCCTTTCTGGCTTTGTTGAATTCTTTTCTCTTTGCTCTCATGACTCTTGCTTCTTTTGAGCCGCTGTGAGCGAGGATTCTTGCGCCTCTCTTGATTGCGTAACCGAGAAGGCCTGTAATCTTGTCTTCAGCTCTTCTCATGTTTGTACACTCGGGATGATCCCTGAAGAGGTGAATTGCATCAAAGTCACATCTTGTCGTACAGAGTCCGCATCCGATACATTTGTTCGGATCAACAACCGATGCTCCGCATGACAGACAGCGCTTTGTCTCAATCTTAACCTGTTCTTCAGTAAGCGTCTTGTGGAAATCCTTGAATGAGTTCTTATAGTCTGAACCTTCAACCATTCCGGCTTCCTGTCTGCCCGCTGTATCGTAGCTGTCCACCACTATGTCAGTCTTGTCAAGTTCAACGAAGTATCTCTTGTCTCTGCCTATTGTCATGGATGCGTTCCAGTGAACACGTCTGTTCAGCGACTCTGCTGCTTCGTGTCCTGCTGCAATTGCATCAATAACAAACTTAGGTCCTGTATATACGTCGCCTCCGACGAAGATGTCTTCGTCTTCTGTCTGGTATGTGTGTTTGTCTGCAACCGGGTAATTTCCGTGCCAGTATGTGACTTTTGTATCCTTGAGAAGGTCTTTCCATACAATGCTCTGACCAATTGCAAATACAATGCGTTCGGCGCTGACTGTAATTGTATCGTTTTCATCGTATTTAGGATTGAATTTTCCGTTTTCGTCAATTGTGGACAGGCACTTTTTGAGAGTAATGGATTTAACATTGTTGTTTTCGTCAACTTCAATGAATTTCGGTCCCCAGCAGTTGTTGATTTCAATGTCTTCTTCCAGTGTTTCTCTGATTTCTTCTTTGGAAGCAGGCATTGTCTCCCTGGATTCAAGACAGAACATCTTTACGGATTTTGCTTTGAATCTCTTGGCTGTACGTGCACAGTCGACTGCCACGTTTCCTCCGCCTATGACAACGACATCGCCTTCAATTGTCTGGTTCTGGTTTTCATATGCGCCCTTGAGGAAATCCACAGCTACGCTTGTTCCGTTTGCTGTTTCGTTCTCGATGCCCGGAAGTCTTCCTCCCTGACAGCCTATTGCTATATAGAATGCCTGATAACCCTGTTCCTTGAGCTGAGAAATTGTTATATCTTTTCCTACTTCAACACCGCACTTTATTTCAACACCGAGTTCGCGGATTACGTCAATTTCAGCTTCAATAACATCTTTTTCAAGTTTGTATGAAGGAATTCCGTAAGTGAGCATGCCGCCCGGCTTATCGTTCTTTTCAAACACTGTCGGTCTGTAGCCCATAAGTGCAAGATAATATGCGCATGAAAGTCCTGCAGGACCTGCACCAACGATTGCTATCTTCTGATCGAACTCGCCGTCAACTTTGGATATAACCTTTTCAGGAATATATCTTGTGGATTTTTCAAGATCCCTGTTTGCAAGGAACTTCTTGACTGCGTCAATGCTGACAGGAGAATCTATTGTTCCTCTGGTACATGCGTCTTCACATCTCTTGTTGCATACTCTTCCACACACTGCCGGGAACGGGTTTTCTCTCTTGATCAATGCAAGGGCTTCGTCATATCTGCCCTGCGAAGCCATCTTGAGGTATCCCTGAACGGCTATGTGGGCAGGACAAGCGGTCTTGCACGGAGCGGTTCCTGTCGGATAAGTATTTACTCTTGCTGTGTCTCTGTAGTTTTCATCCCATGCATATTTGCCCCATCTGATGTTATCCGGAAGAGGCTGACGAGGATATTCAACCGGTCCTTTGCTCGTGCAGAGTTTCTGTCCGAGTTTTACTGCACCTGCAGGGCAGACTTCAACACATCTGCCGCACGCCACGCAATTAACGGGATCAACTTTTGCCGTATATGCACTTCTCTCCATATTCGGAGTGTTGTAAAGGAGCGCTGTTCTCAGAGCGTTGCATATCTCCGGATTGCAGTTGCAGATATCGAATATGTGATCATCGCCGTCAATATTTGTCAGCTGGTGAACATATCCGTTATCTTCTGCTTTTTTGAGTATTTCGAGAGCTTTCTCTTTTGTTATGTAGTGAGCTCTTCCTGTTTCAACTGTATAGTCTGCCATGTCGCCGACCTGGATACACCAGTCGTTGCAGTCGTCTGCACAGCCTTCTCCGAGCATTGCCCTGGATTGACGGCATGAACATATGCCTGCCGAAATGTGTCCTTCATATTTCTGCAGCCAGTATGATATCTTTTCAAGTTTGACAGCTTCGTTGTTTGACTTGATGGCAGTCTCGACCGGGATGACATGCATTCCGATTCCCATTCCGCCCGGCATTACCATCGGGGTAATGTCTTCAAGAGGAAGGAATGTCATTCTCTCAAAGAAAGAAGCAACTGCCGGATTCTTGTCTATTCTGTCAACTGAAGAGTTGAAGAGTTCGGCACTTCCCGGAACAAAGAAAGATATTCTGTATCTCTTCTCTTTTGCCTTCCATTC
>CADAXH010000071.1:0-3550 GCA_902791785.1 uncultured Ruminococcus sp.
GGCCTGTCGACACCTCTGTATTCCTTGTTGAGTTCGTGTATTTTTTCGTTGTCTGTTATAACGACCGACACTTCGGCAGGACCTTCAAACTGTTCCGACTTCAGTGTATTTGAAATTGCTGTTCTTATAAGTTTTTTTGTGTCGGAAGTTATTTCAATTCTGGTCTGCTCATTTGTTATTGCAATACTGTTTCTTCTGCTCATTGATTGTTAGCCCTGTGCATTCTGTAGGATTCTTTTGTTTTTTTGTTTTCCTTTTCATACTTGTCATAAGCGAGTATTATTTTCTGAACGAGTTTGTGTCTTACGACATCCCGTTCGGTGAATTCGTGAATTGCGATGCCGTCTATGTTTTTCAACACCTTGACTGCTTCAGCCAGACCGGATTTTTTTCCGAACGGAAGGTCTGTCTGGGTCAGGTCGCCCGTGATTATTGCTTTCGAATTGAAACCAAGCCTGGTAAGGAACATTTTCATCTGTTCGGGAGTGGTGTTCTGAGCTTCATCAAGAATAATGAATGAATCATCGAGGGTTCTGCCTCTCATATATGCAAGAGGAGCAATCTCGATAACACCTCTTTCGATGTGTTTCTGGTATGTTTCGGCTCCGAACATTTCAAACATGGCGTCATACAAAGGTCTGAGATAAGGGTTGATCTTGCTCTGAAGATCACCAGGCAGATATCCGAGTTTTTCACCTGCTTCAACTGCAGGTCTTGTCAGTATGATTCTTGACACCTGTTTGTTTCTCAATGCGGTGGATGCCGCTGCTACGGCCAGGAATGTTTTTCCTGTTCCTGCAGGTCCGACTCCGAGCACAACAGTGTTGTTTTTAATTGCGTCGATGTATTTTTTTTGGCCGAGAGTTTTGGCCTTTATGGGTTTGCCTCTTGTTGTCACGCAGATGCAGTCGTCCCCAAACCTCTCCAGTGTTTCACCATTCTTTACTGTGTTGATTACGTAATCTACGCTCTGTTCGGTCAGATCTGTGCCTCTGTCAACAACATCATAAAGGTACTCCATTACGGCGTATGCCATGGACAGATTTTCCCCATTGTCGCACGAAATTATGACACAGTCTCCTGTGCCTGTGTCGTCAGGACGATTTGAGATATTAACCCCAAATGCCTTTTCGACCTGAGCTATGTTGAAATCGAAATTGCCGAACAGATTAGCGGTCTGCTCCGCATTTTTTGTCTTGATTATTTTTTCTGCCATAGATTGTTATTTGTCCAATTCGGTGAGATTATTGTGTATTGTGACTGGTTATTTTTCTTTACAACAATTATTATACAAAAGTCGCCATTTTTTGTCCATATGCGCAATAAGAAAAAAAGTGTAGAAAAAATAATTTACATGTATTATAATATTTTGCAGAAGAGTGGAGGGTATCGAACATGGGAACAAAGCGTGAAGAAAAAGAAATGCGAATTTGTGCTTTATGTGAATACGCCACAGAGGTTCCTGTCAGCGACAGGGATGATCTTTTTGTCTGCAAAATGAAGGGCCTTGTAGAGGCTAAGCATTGTTGCAGACATTTTTCATCTGACCCGCTGAAAAGAACTCCCAAGAGAAGAGAGGGAATGGCAGATTATGAACCTGTCAAAATCGACTGATGAGCGAAGATAGATTTGTCAAAGCGGTAAAGACGCTTGAATTTGATAAAATACGTGCCGAGCTTGCTTCGGTCTGCCTTACAGCCGGATCCAAAGAAATGGCGGAAAACCTCATGCCGTCAAACATCCCGACAATAGTGAGACAGACTCTCAGTGAAACAACTGAAGCAAAGGCAATGCAGAGAATAAAAGGGATGCCTTCTTTCTCAGGAATAGTAAACGTTAAAGACACAATTGAAAAAGCTGAAAAGGGTGCAGTGCTGAACACAGAAGAGCTGCTCGGAATAGGAAGAGCACTTCAGGCAGCAAAAAGCGTCAAAGAATACGGGAACACATCTCACAGCGAAGAGAATTCCCTGACTCAGTATTTCAACAGCATACATCCTGTAGAACCGCTTGAAAATCACATAAAGAAATGCATAATTTCAGTCGACATGATTTCCGACGAGGCAAGCGAGAAACTCTACGACATCAGAAGACACATAAGACATGAGCACGAACACGTAAAGTCGCTTCTGAAAAAATATATTACCAGTCCGCAGTATGCTTCGTTTTTAATGGAACCCATCGTGACTATGAGGGACGGAAGGTATGTAATACCGGTCAAGAGCGAAAACAAAAATGACGTAAAGGGAATTGTTCACGATACGTCTTCTTCAGGTTCAACTCTTTTCATAGAGCCTATCGGGGTTGTTGAGGCAAACAACGCACTGAGAATTCTGGAAAAGCAGGAAAAGGAAGAAATCGAGAGAATCCTTTCAATGCTGACGTCAGAATGTCTTGATGTTGCAGACACATTGAATGTTAACTATTCGTCACTTACAATTCTTGCATTCATCTTTGCAAAGAGTCAGCTTTCATACAGAATGGACGGATGTGCGCCTGTTATAAATGATAAATTCTCACTCAGCATAGTGAGAGGAAAGCATCCGCTTCTGCCCAAAGAAACTGCTGTGCCGATTTCGGTTGATCTCGGAAAAAAATATGACACGCTGGTCATTACCGGACCGAATACCGGAGGAAAGACCGTATCCATAAAAACAATCGGACTTTACCAGATGATGGTTCAGGCGGGCCTTCATGTGCCCGTTGACGAGAATTCCGAAGCATGTGTATTTGAAGACATACTTGCAGATATCGGTGACGAGCAGAGCATTGAGCAGTCATTGTCAACTTTTTCTTCTCACATGGTGAATGTGGTGGATATTATCGGAAAAGCGGATAAGGGAACCCTGGTGCTTCTCGATGAACTTGGAGCCGGAACTGACCCTGTTGAGGGTGCAGCGCTTGCCGTTTCCATAATAGAAAAGATTCGTGAGAAAGGTGCGCTTTGCGCTGCTACAACTCACTATGCTGAACTTAAGTCTTATGCCATTTCAACTGATGGCGTAACAAACGCTTCCTGCGAATTTGACGTTTCAACTTTGAGGCCGACTTACAGACTGATTATTGGTACACCGGGAAAATCAAATGCTTTTGCAATATCCAGCAAGCTCGGAATACCCGAGGATGTTATTTCAAATGCAGAGAAACTGGTTTCCGGAAATGACAAGAGTTTTGAAAACGTAATTGAAAAACTCGAAAAAGCCAGAATTGAGATGGAGAAGGCCAGATCTGAAGCTTATGATCTTCTCAAAGAGGCAAAGAGAACAAAAGAGGAAAGCGACGCAAAGGCGACAAAGCAGCTTGAGACCGCGGAGAAAGAACTCGAAAAAGCGAGAGTTCAGGCCAGAGGAATGGTTGAAGGAGCCAAAGCGTCCAGCGAATTCATCTTCTCCCAGATAGAAAAAGTCAAGAACTCCAGAGAGGAGAACAAGAGGGAAGAAGTGAGGAGGGCGAGAGAATCGCTCAAACAGCATCTGAAGGACAAATCCGACATTCTTAATCCAGTCGAGGAGAAAACTGCTGAGGATTATGTACTTCCGAGAAACCTTGT
>CADAXH010000071.1:3602-11904 GCA_902791785.1 uncultured Ruminococcus sp.
ACCTCAGGAAAAACCCAAAAACTACAGGAACACTGGCGACCGCGAACTCGGACCCGCTGCAACATTCTCTCCGGAACTTAATCTGAGAGGAATGTACGGCGAAGATGCAAAACTTGCAATAGACAAATACCTGGACGACGCTCAGAGGTCGGGAGTCAAGACTGTGACGCTCGTTCACGGAAAAGGTACCGGCGCCCTCAGAAAAGCGGTATCCGAATTTTTAAGAACAGACAAAAGAGTATCAAAATACAGACTCGGAAACTCCGGAGAAGGAGACACCGGAGTCACAATTGTGGAAATAAAATAAAAAGTGGAGGCAATATGAAAAACTTGAAAATGCTGGCCATCGACCTCGGAGCATCGAGCGGAAGAGGAATCGTTGGCAACTATGACGGAAACAAATTCACTTTGACTGAAAACCACAGATTTTCCAATGACCCTGTGACAGTGGCAGGAAAGTTCACGTGGGATATGCTCAGAATCTGGTTTGAAATAAAGAACTCAATCAGAAACTGTTCACTTTCTGACGACAAGGACATTGCTTCCATCGGTATTGACACATGGGGAGTGGACTTCGGACTGCTCGACAAGAGAGGTCATCTTCTCTACACACCTGTTCACTACAGGGACACAAGAACTGTGGGCATGCCGGAAAAATCTTATTCGCTCGTCCCAAAGGATGAACTCTATGACAAAACCGGAATCCAGATTCTTGAACTGAACACACTGTTCCAGCTTCTTGCAATGAAAGAAGAAGCGCCAGAAGTTCTCGAAGCAGCTCAGGATATGCTGTTCGTTCCGGACCTTCTCAATTACTTCCTCACAGGTAAAAAGCAGACAGAATATACCATTGCTTCAACAGGACAGCTTCTGGATGCTTTCAAGAGAACATGGGACTTTGACCTCATAAGAAAATACGGTCTTCCTGAAAAGATGTTCACAAAGATTGTTGAACCCGGTACAGTATGCGGCAAATTGCTTCCTGAAGTCAAAGAAGACGTAAACGGAATTGACCCGACAGTAATTTCTATTGCAGCTCATGATACAGGATCAGCCGTTGTGGCAGTTCCTTCACCAAAGGAAAAATTCATTTTCATCAGCTCGGGAACATGGTCTATCATGGGAACCGAGACAGACAAGCCTATCATTAACGAGAAGACGAAAGAATACAACTTCACAAACGAAGGGGGCTACGGCGGAACAATAAGATTCTCACAAAATACAGTTTCGACGAACTTTCCGAAATGGCACTGGCTTCAAAACCGTTGCAGTATCTTATTAATCCTGACGATCCCGCATTTGCAACACCGGGTAATCTTCCGAGAAGAATTGCTGAATTCTGCCAGAAGACCGGTCAGGGAACTCCAAACACTGTGGGTGAGATTGTCCGTTGCATTTTCGACAGTCTTGCACTAAGATACAGATGGGTTGTTGACAGAATAGACGAAATGTGCGAAGAGAGAATCCCGGCAATTAACATTGTCGGAGGAGGCACAAAGGAAAAAATGCTTTCACAGTTTGCTTCCGACGCATGCGGCAGACCTGTTTACACAGGACCTGTTGAGGCAACGGCACTCGGAAACATTGCAGCCCAGGCAATTGCCCTCGGAGAAATCAAGGACATAGCTGAAGCGAGAGAAGTAATAGCAAATTCAACTGAAATGGGACATTTCGAACCCAAGGACACAGCAATGTGGGATGAGGGTTACGAGAGATTCCAGAAAATACTTTAATATCTTTATTGCGTAGACACAGAAGCAGCAATTAAGAGAGTTTCTGAAATTCCTGTATCAATTCACTGCTGGCAGGGAGACGACGTCAGAGGATTCGAAACACCTGACGGCGACCTCACCGGAGGAATTCAGACAACCGGCAATTTCCCGGGAAGAGCAAAGAATATTGACCAGCTCAGACAAGATATTGAGATGGTATTCTCACTTGTTCCCGGTGTCAACAGACTCAACCTCCATGCAATTTATCTCGACAATGGCGGCAAGAAAGTTGAGAGAAACAAAATAGAGCCAAAACATTTTGCTTCATGGGTAGACTGGGCCAAATACAATAAAGTTGGTCTTGACTTCAACCCGACATGTTTCTCATCTCCTATGCTCAAGGACGGCCTTTCACTCTCACACCCTGACAAGGCAGTTCGTGACTACTGGATTGAACACTGCATCGCATCAAGAAAGATAGCCGAATATTTCGGAAAGGAACTCGGAACACCCGCAGTAACAAACCTCTGGGTTCCGGACGGATTCAAAGACAATCCGGTAAACAGATACGAGGCAAGACAGCGTCTCATCAGCGCAATGGACGAAATCTATTCTGTAAAGATTGACAAGAAGTACAACCTCGATTCAGCCGAAGGCAAACTTTTCGGAATCGGAGCAGAGAGCTGCACGGTGGGTCAGCATGAAATATATCTGGCATATGCACTTACAAGAGGCATAATGGTTACACTCGACTCGGGCCACTATCACCCGACAGAGGTTATTTCCGACAAAATCAGCTCAGTACTGTCATTTGTTCCGGAAATACTCCTTCACGTTTCACGCCCTGTCCGCTGGGACAGCGACCACGTAGTAATACTCGATGATGAACTCAAGGCTATAGCTGCCGAGATTATCAGAAACAATTTCGAAAATAGAGTTCATATCGGACTTGACTATTTCGATGCAAGTATAAACAGAATAGCAGCATGGACAGTAGGTGCCAGAAACATGAAGAAAGCCCTCCTCCTCGCTGCACTTGAACCAACAAAGAAACTTACAAAACTTGAAAAAGACTTTGATTTCACATCACGTCTTGAACTGACGGAAGAATACAAGACATATCCTTTCGGAGCCGTATGGGATGAATTCTGCGCAAGAAACAAAGTGCCTGTAGGCGAAAAGTGGATTGCAAAAGTCAAGAAGTATACAAAAGACGTACTCTCAGAAAGATAAGGTCAGTACTTCATAGCGTAAATAATTCAAGTTTTCTGTATCGGAGGGCTTGAAAGAGTCCTCCGAAACTATATATCAGGAAGGAAAATGCAAGGAAAAGAAATCTTGCATAAAAAACAAAAAATGAATTTTTCAATGTTACATCCCGCCGATCAGATAGTGATGATAATGAATCGTCTCTATTATTACGGAATGACAACCACAACAGGCGGGAATTTGTCCATAAAGGATTCAGACGGAGTAGTCTGGATCAGCCCCAGCGGAGTAGACAAGGGAAGTCTGCGCAGGGACGACATAATGCAGATTATGCCTGACGGAAAGATAGTCGGTCTGCACAAACCGTCTTCCGAATATCCGTTCCATCTGGCAATATACAAAAAGAGACCGGACCTGAAAGCCGTACTTCATGCACATCCTCCGGCACTCGTAGCTTTCTCAATAGCCAGGGAAGAGCCTGACACTTCAATTATTCCGGATGCTGACAGATTGTGCGGAAAAGTAACAACTGCACCTTATGCGCTTCCGGGAAGCACAAAACTCGGTGAAAACATAGCTGCGGAATTTGAAAAAGGCATTAATACGGTAATGCTTGAAAACCACGGGGTGGTTGTCGGAAACAAGGATCTGTTCTCAGCTTTCAAGCAGTTTGAAACACTGGATTACTGCGCAAGAGTACAGATTAATGCAAGCGTGCTTGGAGGCAGAATTCACGGACTGACAAAAGTAAATCTGGACAGCTTCAAAACAAAGACCCAGCCCAAGATGGAATCTTTCAAAAAAGAAAGATATACAAGCGAAGAGCTTCAGATCAGACGAGACATGGTGGATCTCATTCACAGGGCATACGGAAACCAGCTGTTCACAAGTTCTGAAGGTACATTCTCGTGCAAACTGTCCGACGGATCATTCATAATCACACCATACGACAAGGACAGAAAATATCTCGAAGAAGAGGACCTGGTTCAGGTCAAGGACGGAAAGTGTGAAGAAGGAAAGACTCCTTCAAGATCAGTTCTGATGCATCAGAAGATATATGAGAAGGACGACAAGATCAAGTCAATAATAATCGCTCATCCGCCTCATGTAATGGCATTTGCAGTAACCGACAACGAGATTGACGGGAGACTTATTCCTGAAAGCTATATAGCTCTCAAAACAGTCAAGAAGTATTCCTTCGGTTCAACATATATTGAACCGGATATGCTGGCAAATGAGATTACTCTCAAGACGCCGGTTGCAATTGTGGAGAACGACTGCATTATAGCGGCAGGAACAAATCTTCTGAATGCGTTTGACAGACTTGAAGTTCTGGAATACAGCGCAAAATCCCTCTGTCAGGTGGCAGGTCTCAAAAAGAAACTTGTCAGGATATCCGACAGCGAAATAAAAGAAATAGAAGTTGCATTCAATCTTTGAAGCCATCCGGTCATAAAGTGCCGGAAAACATAAACAAAATAATCATGGAGGCTAAAATATGGAAAACGAGTATTTTGGAGAGCTCGCCCTTATTGGCATGAAGGGCACAGAAAAATTTGTAAACAGGGTAGACGAGTATCTTCGTCAGTGGAGAAAAACCGACGAGTCATACATAATAGATATTGACTGCCCCAGATTCGGAACAGGTGAAGGAAAAGGAATCATCAATCAGACGGTCAGAGGAAAAGATCTTTTCATCTACGTGGACTGTTTCAACTACGGAGTACAGTACAAGATGTTCGGCCAGATGAACAGAATGAGTCCTGACGATCACTTCCAGGATCTCAAGAGAATTATCGGAGCATGCGAAAGAAAGACGAGGAGAATATCCGTAATCATGCCGATGCTGTATGAAGGCAGACAGCACCGCCGTGCCGCAAGAGAATCACTCGACTGTGCATCAGCACTTCAGGAACTTGAAAGCATGGGTGTATCTGATCTTATCACTTTCGACGCTCATGACTCGAGAGTTCAGAATGCCACACCTACAAACGGATTCGAAAACGTCAGAACAACATACCAGATGCTCAAATCACTGGTGAGAGAGTTCCCCGATGTTAGCTTTGAACCGGGAAAGACAATGTTCGTATCTCCTGACGAAGGCGGAATGGCAAGAACTATTTACTATTCTTCAGTACTCGGAGTTGAAGTTGGCACTTTCTACAAGAGAAGAAACTATGCGGTTATAGTTGACGGAAGAAACCCGATAGAGGCTCATGAATTCCTCGGTCATTCAGTTGCGGGAAGAGATATTGTCGTAGTTGACGACATGATTTCTTCAGGCGACTCGATGCTTGACATCATGACCAAGCTGAGAGAACTCGGAGCAAAGAGAATATTCATGTTCTGTTCATTCGGCTTGTTTACAAGCGGACTTGAGAAGTTCGACAAAGCATATGAAGAAGGACTGTTCGACAGAATATTCACTACAAACCTCAATTACAGGCCTGAAGAACTTCTTGCCCGTCCATGGTATACTGAAGTAAGTCTCTGCAAATATGTTGCATATATAGTTGATTCAATCAACAGAAACCACACAATAGGCGATTTGCTTGATCCTGTCACAAGAATCCATGCACTTCAGGAAAGAGTCAGAAAGAGACAGGAAGGTGACGAGGAATGAGGAAGTATCTGTTGCCTCCAACAGGCAATTTTTACAAAGCCAATCTTCATTGTCACTCAAACCTTTCAGACGGAAAATATACTCCCGAACATCTGAAGGAAATATATAAGGCAAGAGGTTATTCTGTCCTTTCAATAACGGATCACAACAGATTGATCAAACATGACGATCTAAATGATGAAGACTTTCTGTCCATAACAGGATATGAAGCGGATCTGAGCGCTTACAAGGAAAGATATGACGGAGATGCAAATCACACACCTCTCGTACATGTCAATTTCTTTTCAAAATACAATTCTGATGCCATGCCCGCTTATGACTCGCACAGATGGCTTGCATTGCCGGATCAGAATCATGTTGGTGATGAATACGAACGCAGTTATTACAGATTGAACGAATTCATCAGGATGACCACAAAAGAAGGCTTTCTGTGCACGTACAACCATCCAACATGGTCATGTTCGGATTTGAATGAATATGACGCTGTGACCGGTTTCTTTGCCATGGAAGTGTGCAATTACGGATGCTACACGGAAGGCTATCAGGAACTGAATGAACATGTTCTTGATGACATGCTGAGAAGGGGAAACAAGGTATTTGTAACTGCTGCCGATGACAATCACAACCATTTTCCGGAAGATCATCCGAGGTGTGATTCGTTTGGCGGATTTGACATGATAAAAGCAGAAAAACTTGAATACTCGGCTATTATCGACGCTTTGGAAAAAGGCAATTTTTACGCATCAATGGGTCCGGAAATAAAGGATTTGTACATTGAGGACGAATACCTTTACGTAAAAACTTCTCCGGTTGAAAAAATATTCATGAAGAATTTCGGAAGAGGTGCAAGAGTTGCTTCCGGAGAGAAGACCGGAGATCTTATTACCGAAGCGAGATTCAAGATTAACGGCCTGACGGAGAGATACATAAGAGTTGTGCTGTATGACGGGCAGGGAAAATATGCATGGTCACAGCCATACTGGGATCCGCTGGGCTCAGAGAACGGGAAATATGGTCCTGAAACATTCAGAAGAATATACAATGTTGACGAGATAAGATAGGGGTAAATATGGATAAGAGAATAGCAGTAGTCCGCGGCGATTATTCAAGTCCGGAAGTCATAACTCAAACACTGAGAGTACTGCAGGCTGTTGCAGACAAGTATGAACACAAATTCGAATTTGTTGACGCATGTGTCGGCGGAGAGGCTCTGGATAAATTCGGTGAGCCGCTTCCAAAGACGGAGTTTGACAAGTGCATTGTTTCAGATGCGGTTCTTATGGGTTCAATAGGAGGACCCAAATGGAAGGAATTCACAGGCGACAAAAGGCCTGAGACGGCGCTTGAAAAGCTGCGTATCGGAATGGGTTTGTTCACAAACATGAAATATGCCAAACTCTGGAGTCAGATTTCCACTCTTAGCCCTCTGAAAGAGCAGATTGTTGGTAAAGGCGTTGACTACCTTATAATCAGGGAACTGTCAGGTGGAATTTATTACGGAAAACATGACACGGTTCAGCTTGATTCAGGAATGGAATACGCATATGACATTATGCAGTATGACAGCAAGGAAATTGAGAGAATAGGCAAAATTGCCTTTTCATTTGCAATGAAACGCAGAAAGAGGGTATGCCTTGTAGGAAAACCCGATGTTCTCGACACAAGCAGGCTCTGGCTGAAAATAACAACAGAAGTCAGCAAAGAGTTCCCGGATGTAATCTTTACGGATATGTCAGTTGAAAACTGTGCTACACTTCTGAACAAGAACCCTGCCCAGTTTGACGTGATCCTAACAGAAAACATGTTTGGTGAAGTGCTGGGAGCTCAGGCGAGCGTCAATGCGGGAAGTCTCGGAATGGTTCCGTCATGCAGTATTGACGAAAAACACTTTGGTCTTTTCGGAATGACTCAGGGCAGTGCACCGGAACTTGCCGGAAAAGATACAGTTAACCCGCTTGCAAGCGTCCTCTCAACAGCTTTGATGCTGAAGTACTGCTTTGATATGAAAAAAGAAGCTGAAGACGTAGAAAGAGCTGTTGAAAGAGTACTGGACAGAGGTTACAGAACTCCGGATATCATGAGTGAAGGTTACATGCTTGTCAGTACGCGCGGTATGGGAGACGCATTAGTGGCGGAAATTACAGGTGAATCTGAAGCTAAGTTCTTCGAAGCCGTCAAGGAAGTTGAAAAGATTATGGGGTCCAGCAGCTCTCCGAAGGAAAAAGCTGAACAGGCAGCCAAGGAGCAGCAGGAAAATGCTGAGGCGGCAGAAACAGCAGAGACAAGCGAAGACAGCCCTTCAGAGGCGCCTGCCGAACAAGAAAATAATAGTTGACATAATGTTCTGTTTTGTTATATAATCTTGTATATTAAAAAGGCAGTGATCATGGACACAGTAGAGTTTGTTGATTTGCACAGAGATTTGCCGGCTGGTGAAAGGCAAAGAAATCGGCAGGACTTGAATTACAGCCGTGTGAGCCAGAATTATTCCGGGTGCGACCGTTATATCGCCAAAAAGGTCATAGCTGGAATGCTATGATAAAGCAGAGTGGTACAGCGAATTTCTCGCCTCTGCGCCTTAGGCGCGGAGGCGGGTTTTATTTTAATTAAAACAAAGAGAAATTCGAGTCAATAACCCATGATTAAAATCACGGGCTTGAAAAAGCAAGTGAAGAAATCAGCTACAGAAGTAGATTGTTGACTACCCTAAGTCTTGAGACAAAGACTACGTTGGTTTAATCATCACACCTGCGGACGT
>CADAXH010000072.1 GCA_902791785.1 uncultured Ruminococcus sp.
TCAGAAACTTGATCCGTATATAAACGTGGATCCGGGAACAATGAGCCCGTACCAGCACGGAGAAGTTTACGTCACTGAAGACGGAGCTGAAACGGATCTTGATCTTGGTCATTATGAGAGATTCATTGACGAAGATTTAAACAAATATTCAAATCTTACAACAGGTAAAGTTTACTGGAATGTCCTGAACAAGGAGAGAAGAGGTGAATATCTCGGCTCGACTGTGCAGGTTATTCCACACATAACCAATGAAATAAAGAAATTCGTATATAACGTGGGCAAGCATTCTGATGCCGACGTAGTCATTACGGAAATCGGAGGAACCATAGGAGACATTGAGTCACAGCCGTTCATTGAGGCCGTGAGACAGATTTCTCTTGAAGTGGGAAGAGAAAACAGTCTGTTCATCCATGTCACTCTTGTCCCGTATCTTCACGGCTCCGAAGAACACAAGACGAAACCGACCCAGCACTCCGTCAAGGAACTGCAGGGAATGGGAGTCAACCCGAACATCATAATCCTTCGCTGCGACGAGAAACTCGAACCGGGCATCTTTGACAAGATTGCGATGTTCTGCAACGTCAAAAAGGACTGCGTTATCGAAAACATAACCCTGCCTAACCTCTATGAGGCACCTCTCATGCTTGAGCAGTCAAAGTTTTCCGAAGTTGTATGCAGGGAACTGGGCATTAAAACAGGAGAACCGGATCTGGCTGAATGGTCGGAGATGGTTGACAGAATCAAGTCCAGACCGTATACGGTGCACATAGGACTCGTCGGAAAATATGTGGCACTTCACGACGCTTATCTCTCGGTTGCCGAAGCTATGCGCCATGCAGGATACCATCACAACACACATATAAAGATTCACTGGATCGATTCCGAAACAATTACGGAAGACAATGCAAAAGAAATCCTCGGGGATCTTGACGGAATAATTGTCCCCGGAGGCTTTGGAAGCAGGGGAATTGAAGGCATGATAACAGCTGCTCAGTTTGCCCGTGAGAACAACATTCCGTATTTCGGAATATGTCTTGGAATGCAGATTGAAGTAATAGAATATTCTAGACATGTTGCGGGAATTGCGGATGCAAACTCAGGTGAATTTGACAGCGGATGCAAGAACAAAGTCATAGACTTCATGCCCGGACAGAGCGACGAAGTCGACAAGGGCGGAACACTGCGTCTCGGTGCTTATCCGTGTGACATAGTACCGGGAACGACAATGGAAAAATGCTACAAAACACTGCATATTTCCGAACGCCACCGCCACCGCTACGAATTCAACAACGATTACAGGGAAGTGCTTCAGAAGCACGGTCTGACTCTCAGCGGAATGTCGCCTGACGGACTGCTGGTTGAGACAATTGAACTGACCGACAGACCATTCTTTGTAGGAGTTCAGTATCACCCTGAATTCAAGTCGAGACCGAACAAGCCTCATCCGCTGTTCCTTGGTTTCATAGGTGCAGCACTTAAGAAAATGCAGGAAAAATAACAGAAAATAATGTGGGCAGGAGGGTAAATCTTCCTGCCCTTTTGAGATTCATAATATTGTATTTCGTCTAATATGTGAAAAGTTGCCCGGAGTGCACGCGTGTGATATAATTAACTCACGCATCATCCGGAGGGTTTTATGAAAAAAATATTGTCACTTCTCATAGCTGTTTTGATTGTTCTGTCTGCCGTCTCGTGCAGTCAGAATATTTCTGAAGAAACAACAGAAAAACAGGCAACTGAGACAACTGCTGCAGACACTTCGTCTGACACATCTATAGAGACGACAAAGGAAACAATAGCAGAGACAAATGAAACCACAGCCGGAGACGAAACTGAATATATTGAAGGATATGACCCGATCAGCGAAAAAATAGGATCATACGTCATTCTTGAATACAATCCGATGTATTGTTCAGTAGAGTCTACCGTTTCTCAGAGCATCGGATCAAAAGAAAAGATCGTCCTCAATGTAACAATGAAAAACGGATATATTTTTGACGGATGGTCACTGGACAATTATGAATGCAACAAACTCACAAGTACAGGTGGGGCAGGCAGAGATACATATTCAATTACGGTAAACAAAGAGACAAAAGTATTCATCAACTGCAGCATGAAAGTCTTGTATGACGCCAACGGCGGAAAAACGAATGAAGGAAAAGACATTCTTGAAACGACATACTGCGTATCGGAATACAAGTGTCCGAGTACCCTTCCTGATAAGGGGTATTTCTCAAGAGAAGGATATGTGTTGTCTGAATACAATACTGCTCCGGACGGGAGCGGTGAAGCAGTGAGTCTTGGTTCAAAAATCCGAAGCGATTCCTCAGAACTGACTCTTTACTGCATCTGGTTAAAAGAAGACAGCAGCCAGGACTTTGATTACACAAAAAGCGAAGGAATAACAATTACTAAATACAAGGGAAACAAAAAGGATGTCGTGATTCCCGAAAAGATAGACGGCGTAAACGTAACAGCTATCGCGAAAAAAGCATTTTCAGAACTTGACATAGAAACAGTATTCCTGCCAAAGACTATAGAAACTGTCAGCCGCGCTTCTTTCTATAAGTGTGACAAGCTGACTACATTAGTGTTCTTTGACAGTATTCTGTCATTTGACAAAGACGCTGCAGCTGAGTGTCCGAATTTCAGATATGTCAGGATAAATGCCGTTCAGGACATGTACTACGAATGGATGGTAGGGTCATACTGCAAAACAGACAGACTGATCTGGTCGAAAGACATGAAAAAGTTCATTTTCTATGGCGGCTCAGGTACTTTGCACGCAATAAAATGCGACATGGTAAATAAAGAAATAGGGGATGAATATGTCGTCATAAACATGGGAGCAAATGCAAATGTTTCTGCTGCATTTGTTTTCGAAGGAATGCGCAAGTGGCTCAAGGATGAAGATATTATTCTCTGGTGTCCGGAAATGTCCGCATCTCCTCTTGGCAAAGCGGATATGACCGGGAGTCTGGGCAAAAGAAACATTGAAATATATGTAAGCGGAAACTACGATTTTCTCAAGGGAGTGGACATAACACAATACCCCGGTTTCTTTGATGCTATGACGCAGGTATTTTCCGATCGTGAAAAACACAAAGTGTCATGGGAAATGGGCGGCATAGGTTATAACTGCTACGGAGACACAGTGTCCTCGCCTGATCAGAAACTGTTTGACAATTCATACAGTTTCCCGACTGCACCTAATTTGTCCAGCTACAAAAGAATGCAGTTTATGATCAAGGAACTGAAAGGCATGGGAGTGGAAACCTGGTTTTCATATGCTGTAATGGACGAAACAGGAACAGGTATTACCGAAGAAAAAGCAAAGCAGTATGAAGAGAATATAAAGAAAACATTTGATGTCACCATTATTTCGGATTTCTGGGATTGTTTTGTGCCTCATGACTGCATGGCGGATTCCATATGGCACGTGACGCTGGAAGGTGCAGATATAAGGACTAAGCAGATTATTAAAGACATAATGAAACAGTTCGAAAAAACAAAACAAGGAGACCGCTCAAGTTGAAAGATCGGCTTCCCGATGATATAATCTTAAACAGAAACATAAGCAAAAAGCGGAGGAAAAAATGTCAAATTTCAAAAAAATCATTGCAGTTGTAATTGCACTTGTTATGGTTCTGACAATTGTGGCGTGTACACAAAACACCCAGGTTGAGACCACTTCAGGTGATAAAACAGAAAGCACAACAACTGCAGAAAAAACAACCGGTGACGGAACAACACAGGATTCTACCACAGAGGTAACAACAGGAACCGGAACAACTTCAGTCACAACTGAGGAAACAACAAATGAAACAACTGAGACAACAACAGGAAAAGATCCTGTCGAATATATCAGCGGATACGATCCGGTAGACGAAAAAGTCGGCTCATACGTAACACTCGAATATAACCCAATGTACTGCTCAGTCAAGAGCGAAGTCAAAAAGGGTCTTGGTTCAAAAGAGACAGTAACACTCACTGTCACAATGAAAGACGGATATATTTTTGATGGCTGGACAAATCTTGACTATCTTTGCAATTTGCCCAACTACTCAGATACAAAGCCCGAAACTGTTGCAAAGCGTAATGCCATATCCGATTCCGTAACATATACTGAAACATATTCATTGACTGCAGACAAGGATACAAAAGTATTCGTCAACTGCAGCATGAAAGTTGTTTATGACGCCAACGGCGGAAAGACAAAAGACGGCAAAACAAGCCTTGATGTATCATTCTGTTTATCTGAATTCAAATGCCCGAGCACTCTGCCTGACAAGGGATATTTCACAAGAGACGGATATGTTCTCAGTGAATACAATACAAAAGCAGACGGCACAGGCACAGCAGTAAGCCTTGGATCAAAAATAAGAAGCGATTCTTCAACACTGACTCTCTACTGCATCTGGCTGAAGACAAATGAAGCTTCAGACTTCACATATTCGTCAGGTTCTGAAATCACAATCACAGGCTACAAGGGAACAGCGAAAGATGTTGTTATCCCTGAAACAATTGAAGGCAAAAAAGTAACCGTTTTAGCTGAAAATGCCTTTAACGGAAAGAGTATAGAAACAGTATTTATTCCGAAAACAGTTAAAACTGTCAAATCCAAAGCATTTGTAAACTGCTCAGCTCTTACAACTATTACATTCTTCGACAACGTGTCATTTGAAGAAAGCTGGTTTGGTTCCGGCAGCGGAGTTGTTTCCAACTGCCCGAACTTCAAGTATGTCCGCGTCAATGCTGTTTACGACATGTACTATGTAGGCTGGATCACAGGTACTTACTGCAAGACTGACCGTCTTGTATGGGCAGCCGACATGCAGAAATTCATCATTTACGGCGGATCAGGATCTCTTTACGGTTTTGACTGTTCACAGATAAACGATAAGATAGGCGAAGACTATGTTGTAATAAACATGGGCGCAAACGCCAATACTTCTGCTGCATTTGTATTTGAAGGAATGCAAAAGTATTTGAATGAAGGCGACGTAGTTCTCTGGGATCCGGAGCCGGGCAACAACACACTCGGTCAGGCACAGATTGGCACAAGAGCAGTTGAGTTCTATATCTGCGGTAACTACGACTTCTTAAAGGGAGTGGACGTTTCCCAATATGAAGGATTCTTTGGTTCTTTATCATCCATCAATTCTTCCCACAGATCAGCTGTGACATCATGGGAATGCGGCAGCATCGGATACAACTGCTACGGAGACTGTGTATCAAACAGGGATTTCGAAGACAGAGAATGCTTCTACAACTTCGCATATTTCGGATGGTACGATTATTCCAGAATGTCTTCTCTGATTGACGATTACAAAGCAAACGGAATTGATGTCTGGTTTACATATGCCGTCATGGATGAGGAATGCGGCGGTACAGATAAAGAAACAGTTGACGAATACATAGCAAACATCAAAAAGAACTTCAATGTCACCATTATTTCAGAATTCGATAACTGCTTCGTTCCGCACGAATACAGATGGAATTCTGAATGGCATCTGACGGATGAAGGCGCAATATTCAGAACAACAAAACTTCTTCCGGACATCATTGCTCAGTTTGCAAAAATGGGAAAGAATTATTAATTCAACAAAAACATAGTCGTAACGGGGTCAAGTATAAGCTTGGCCCCTGTTTTACAGTGTGAAAGAATTGTTCACACTATTGTATTGGATTAATTCACAAGATATAATTAATGTATATCTAAAAACCGGAGGGACTCATGTCTAAACTATTAAAGGCTGTCTCAATTATATTGGCTTTAACTATGACACTCACTATTGTTGCATGTACTCAGAATAAGCAGGAAACATCAACAAGAAGTGATGCTACCGAAACAACGTCAGAAGGTACTACAATCACAGATGTTTCTGTCAAGGATACAACTGTAGTAACTGACGTTACTGAAACTACAACAAAAGAAACTACAGGTAAAACTACAACGTCATATGAAACAACAGAACAGACGACTGTAGTGACCGGTGAAGAGACATCTTCAGAAGACGTGACAACTTCAGGTGAAGAAACAACTCACAAAGATCCTGTTGTCTTTGTCGGAGCATATGATCCTGTTTCGGAAAAGGTCGGTTCTTATGTGACACTCGAGTACAATCCGATGTACTGCTCAGTCAAGAGTGAAGTCAAGAAAGGACTGGGCTCAAAAGAAACTGTCACATTGACAGTAACAATGAAAGACGGATACATTTTTGACGGATGGTCAACATACGACTACATAGTCAATGCAACTGAAAAAACTCAGTCGGATATAAAAGTTACTACGACAGAGACCTATTCCTTTGACGTAAATACCGCAACTGAAATTTATGTCAATTACAGCATGAAGGTTGTGTATGATGCAAACGGCGGAAAGACAAAAGACGGAAAAACAACTCTGGATACGACATTCAGTGTTTCAGAATTCAAGTGCCCGAGTACATTGCCTGACCAGGGGCAGTTTGTCAGGGAAGGGTATGTGCTCAGTGAATACAATACAAAAGCTGACGGAACAGGAACTGCAGTAAGCCTTGGATCAAAGATAAGGAGCGATTCTTCGACTCTGACTCTTTACTGCATCTGGCTGAAAGAAACACCTGCTTCTGATTTCAGCTATCT
>CADAXH010000073.1 GCA_902791785.1 uncultured Ruminococcus sp.
AAGTACATCATGGCTTTGGACGAGGGAACGACAAGCACAAGATCCATTCTTTTTGATCTTGAAGGAAACGTGCTTGCATCGGCACAGAAAGAATTCAGACAGATATACCCGAAACCGGGCTGGGTTGAGCATGATCCGATGGAGATCTACGCAAGCCAGCTTGCGACCATGACTGAAGCAATTGCAATGAGCGGAATCAATACCGACGAGATCGCCTGCATCGGCATTACCAACCAGAGAGAAACTACAATCGTCTGGGACAAGGAAACCGGAAAGCCCCTGTATAATGCAATTGTGTGGCAGTGCCGCAGAACCGCGGAATACTGCGAACAGCTGAAGGCAGAAGGGATGACTGAATACATCCGCAAGACGACCGGACTTGTAATCGATGCATATTTCTCGGCCACAAAGATAAAGTGGATCCTCGACAATGTGGAAGGCGCCAGGGAGATGGCCGACAAAGGCAGACTTCTGTTCGGCACAATAGACACATGGCTCACATGGAAGATGACAAAAGGCAAAGTTCATGTAACTGACAGAACAAACGCTTCAAGAACGATGCTTTATGATATCAACAAACTGGACTGGGACAGAACGCTGCTTAAGAAGTTCGGCATTCCGGAGTCTATGCTCCCCGAAGTAAGGAGCAGCGGAGAACTGTACGGATACGTCGACGTTCTCGGGTGCCAGATCGCAATTTCAGGTATGGCAGGCGACCAGCAGGCCGCTCTGTTCGGACACAAGTGTTTCAATCCTGCAGAAGGCAAGAACACATACGGAACCGGATGTTTCTTGCTGATGAACACGGGGGACAAGCCCTGCGACGGACACCAGGGAATGCTCGCCACAATCGCAGCTACGGACAAGAATTCCAGAGTCAACTATGCGGCTGAAGGAAGCGTTTTCGTAGGAGGAGCGGTTGTTCAGTGGCTGAGGGACGAACTCGGAATCATACGCGACTCAAACGACTCTGAATATTTTGCAAACAAGGCAAAGAGTTCAGGAGGTGTGTACGTCGTTCCTGCATTCGCGGGACTTGGTGCGCCTTACTGGAACATGTACGCAAGAGGCGTAATAGTAGGCATGACCAGGGGAAGCGGAAGGAATCAGATAATCCGCGCGGCTCTTGAATCAATTGCATACCAGAGCAACGACGTCATCAAGGCGATGGAACTTGAGACGGGCAAAAAGATCAAGGTCCTGAAAGCTGACGGAGGCGCATCTTCAAACAAGTTCCTGATGCAGTTCCAGGCAAACATTTCCAATGTGAATGTTGTTGTTCCGGACTGCAAGGAGGCTACAGCACTTGGTGCCGCTTATCTTGCCGGTCTCGGATGCGGACTGTTTTCTTCAAAGGATGCAATCCCGGACTCAAATTCGGAAATTGTATATAAGTCAAAGATGAAAAAAACCGAGAGAGAAGAACTCTTAAAGGGCTGGAAAAAGGCAGTCGGCTGCGCTTCCGGCTGGGTGGAAAAGTAAATTTTTATTCTGAGAGAGGCTTAACATGGGAATCGAAATAATTGAGAAAAAGGTGCCGTCAACGGACGGCAGACACATGCTTTACGGCAAAGTGTATGTTCCTTCAACCGAACCAAAGGGTTTATTTCAGATTGTACACGGGATGGCTGAACACATAGGAAGATACGACAGTTTCATGAAGAAACTGGCAGAGGACGGCTGGCTTGTTTTCGGAAGCAACCACGTCGGTCACGCATATACGTCCGAAAAGGACGAGTACGGATATTTCGGCCCCGGAGACGGGGAAAAACTCGTTGTTGACGACGTCAATGAATTCTACAAATCCGTAAGTCACTATTATCCCGGCAAAAAGCACGTCCTCATGGGACACAGCATGGGATCCTTCATAGCAAGGCTTACGGCAGAAAAGTATCCGGAGTCCATGGACGCACTCATTATCATGGGCACGGGAGGAAAGAATCCCGCTTGCGGAGCCGGACTTGCCGTATCAAGCTTGATCGGATTTTTCAAGGGCAAAAAACACGTGTCAAGACTCATTACGAAAATGGCTTTCGGAAAATACAACGACCGTACGGAAAACCAGACCCATATGGACTGGTGCACAAGGGACAGGGAAATACTGAACCGCAATATCTCTGAAGAAATAGCAAATTTCCCGTTCACCGTATCAGGAATGCACGAACTTGTTAAAATGAACAGAGACTGCAACCTTGAAAAGTGGTATAATGCCGTAAGAAAAGATATGCCCATATACATCATCTCAGGCACTGAAGACCCCGTCGGCGATTACGGAAAGGGTCCGAAAGAAGTTTATGACAAACTTAAAAAGGCAGGATGCAAGGACGTAACCCTCGACATGAGAGAGGGCGACAGGCACGAAGTCCTGAACGAGTTTGACAGGGAACAGGTCTCCTCTGACCTTGTAAAATGGGCAGATTCCGTTCTTGAAAAATGAGAGGTCGCAGCCAATGAAAAGAGCAATAGACGTTAAAATCAACATCAAGCCTATATTTGCAAACAGGACTCACACTGCTGTATGGGAAGGCCCGTGCAGGGTAGGACGTCCAGAGTATCTGTCTCCTGAATATGAAGTGAGAACAGGAAGAGAACAGTGCAAAATCTGGCATAAGCAGCTGCTTGAAAATATAGATTCCGAATATGCAAACGTGCTGGAGCCCGTATACATAGAATACATAGAGAATTTCTACGTTTCTGACGAACAGCTTGACAAACTCAAACCTGATCTTCAGGATACGGACATTTTCCTCATTTCCTACAGGGTTCCCGGTCTGGAGAGACTCGGCAAGCCCATATCCATGATCAACAGAGGACCTACACCAATAGATCTCGGTGCATATTATGCCGACATAGGTAAGGAATTCTATTTCGGATACGACTTTGAGGAATACAACAGGATACTCAGGATACTTCAGGTAAAGAAAGCCATAAGAAACACAAAGATACTCGTCCTTACAACGGGTGAACAGGCTCCTGTCTCCGTTGTGTCGAGCAACCCTGATATCTACGGTCTCAACCTCAAATACGGCATCAGAAGCGCACGCAGATCAATGAAGGACGTATTCGAAGTCATGAAGACGGTTGACGACGAAGAAAAACTGTCGGAGATGGCAGACAGAATACTGGCTGGTGCAAGCAAATCCGAAGTTTCAAAAGAATACATGATCCGCGACCTGAAATACTACGAAGCGGTGAAAAAGATGATGGAGGAGCTCGGGTGCAACGCATATACAACGGCATGCATGGAACTCTGCGCATCGCGTCTGCCTATGCAGAACAAATGTACTCCGTGTCTTTCCCATGCGCTGTTCAAAAATGAAGGAATTCCCACAGCATGTGAAGAAGACATCAACGCCTGGATGGCAGTCATGATATTCATGTACCTGTCAAAGAAGGCGGTCTTCATGGGAAATGCTTCTCTTGTAAAGCCTCACGCAAGGCCGCTTGAAGACCTAAGGGTGAGTGAGCTTGTTTCAGGTCCCGAAGAAGGTTTTGACGATTATGTCCTCGAAGTCCGCCACTCTGTTCCGAGCATGAAGATGGAAGGACTGGACAAGCCCGACATGCCTTATTACATAGGTCAGTTCACATTCGAGGGATGGGGATCAAAAGTCCAGATCAACATGGCCGAAGCGAGCACAAAGACCGTCACAATAGGACGTTTCTCGCGCGACGGATCATCAATCCTCATAGCAAGAGGAGAAGTCGTCGGATGCGCTTATCACAAGTACGGATGCTCTCCTGACGTATATTACAAAGTGGAAGGCGGAGCATGGGAATTCGTCCATGAACTTGCTGAGGGCGGATACGGCCACCATCTCGTTGTCGTATACGGCGACTACGTCGAAGACGTAAAGGCGCTCGGAAAAGCTACGGGATTCAAAGTTAATGTTCTGAAATAATATGAGATAATACGAAACAGCCTGCATCGGAATCGGTGCAGGCTGTCTTTTCACGCCTTGTATTACTGGCCTGAAACTATTGTTTCAAGGACTGTTATTTTGCCAAGAATACCATTGCTCAGAAGTTCAACTTTGGCTTTGACTATTTCGCCTACATTGATCATTGAGGAAGCTTTCGAATAATCGAATGTGCTCTCATAAGGTTTGTCGAACTGTCTGATTTCTTCTGTTATTGTGGGAGCTTCAGCTGTTGGTGTTATCGGGACTATTGCTTCAGTTACGGGGCATACATATACTTTGCCTTTGTACTTTGTCTCAGGATTAATTGAGTTGTAGAATACACCGTAAATGATTACTTCACCCGGAACCAGCACGATGTCGCCGTAGTTTGCCAGCAGGGCAGTGTCTAAAATGGTCTCGCCTTCAACGTCGCCTATGTGGAGTTTGCCCGGAATAACAGATTCATTAACTGAATATGTCTTTGGATCTGTTGTGACGGGAGTGTCGTTTGTGACATTGTCTTTCCATGTCAGCTGAATGCCTTTGTGGTAGTTGATATATCCCTTGTCGGGGTCTCCGAATGTGATTACGTCGTCATATCTTCCGTAGTTGTTCAGTTCACCTAGTACATACAGTTCACCTTTGATTGAGAGGCATCCGTAGTTGTCGAGGATTGCATTATCTTCGATTGTTATTACGGACACTTTCATGTCTGTTGTGGTGGTCTGCTGCGTCTCGCCTGCGTTGGGCTGAAGAGGCTTGACTTCGGTTCCTTCAATGTTGATGACACCGTTGTTTACAACCTTTCCGCCTCTTTCAATTGTAAGGACACCATTTGAAAGGGGAGTGGAAGGTGTTGTGGGCTGTGATGGATCTGTTGTGGTTATTGTGGCTGCGTCGTACTCTATCTCAAGCTGGCATGACTCGTCAATGATGAGAACACCATCTTTTTTGATGAGCATTGTTGCGTTGTTTCCTATTGCGAGTTCAGCGCCTGAAGTTCTTGTGCGGTCACGGATTTCAAGTGTTGCATTGCTTCCTATGACAAGGCCTGCAGCATTTGTTTCACTGTGGTTTGCTATCTGGATGTCAAGGCTGTTCAGGTTCAGAATGATGTTTCTCTTGTTGTAGGGATTTCCTTCGACCAGGATTCCGCTGAGAACAGGTACTTCGCTGATTATTTTTACTTCGTGATAATCAAACTGCTGGGAAGCCATGGAGTTTGTAAGAGACCAGAACATTTCAACTGAATCTTCTTCGCCTCTCTCTTCGACCTGGACGTCTATTTCAAGGTCTGAGCCTTTGACTGTATATGTTGCGCCGTTGTTTTCCTTTGTCAGGCTGTCCTTGCTGAAGAACTTGTTCAGACACTGTGTTGCATGTGTCACTGTTGCACCCTGAGGATCCTGGAAAGTCGGGTCATATTTCAATGAAGGATTGTAGTCGCATGTGTTGTCAACATACATGCTGAGTTTGATGTCGGCGCTGGGTGCGTTTGCTGTGCCTGCGTCAGCTCCTGCTACGAGTTTTCCGCTTGACATAACTATGATGTCAACATACGGAACTCCGCCGTTTTCATCTTTCAGTACAATAGCATTGTTCTCCAGTGAATATGCCATTGTGGAGTTTCCGAGTCCGTCTGAGAATCCGTATCCGTTTACGAAATAGTTTCCGTTTGTACCTATGTAGGAGTATGTGTCCGGATAGTTTTTGTCTACCCATGAAGCCACTTTTATTTCAGTCTTTTCGTCGCCGAAATACCAGTATCCATCAGCTCCGATTACAGGAGCGGAAATGTTTGTCGTAGCGTCGATTGCAGCTACCTTTCCAGTGTCAACTCCGCCCTGCATTCCTACCATGGTCATGTATGCCTTGTTGCTTTCCTGGCTGACGTGCAGGTAACCTGTCTTTCCGTTGACAAGCTCGCTTACATCGATTCTTATGATGTAGTATGTGCCGTCAAATCCTGAGAGTTTGTTGTGTGTCTGGCTTACTCCGTAAGCGTCGGTGAGAGTTTCTGAGATGATGCTCCATCTGAATTTTGAATAGGGAGCTGGAATTGCTGCATCTGTTATTTTCTCAAAGAATTTTGCTTCAGGTCCTTCAATCTTTTCTATTCTTTTCTCATATCCTGTTGCAGCTCCTCTGATGATAGCGGGAGCTTCAAGGGTGGGGTAGTTTTTCAGGTTCTGAAGTGCAACTGTGGGGATTCCTATTGTCTGGGAATTGTCCAGTGTTGCTGTTCCGAGAGTTGCCTTTGTTTCATATACACCGGGCTTGAGATTGTTGAGTGTGGCACTGAGTGTATAAGAGGTTACGTCTGTCAGTTTCGGAATTGTTTCGTTCCTGGTGACACCGCATTCCTGACAGGTGTATACCACAGATCCTTCTTTTACAAAGTCCGGATTTGTTATGACATCGCCGTAATTCCATACATGATTGTCCGGAACCGGAGCCAATTCCTCGTGCTTGATTTCACCGCAGATCTTGCAGGTGTAAACCTTGTCGCCTTTGGTCTTGCATGTGGGCTGAGTTCTTATTTCTCCCTCATTCCACTCGTGATTGTGATCGATTCCGGGTACAACAATTTGTCCCGAACACGATGCCAGAAGTAAACAAGCAAGTATTATTGAAATAATGCCTAAAAGTTTTTTCATGCGCCCTCCAAAAAAATTAATATGCCATAATTATAACGGAAATAACAATTCAAATACA
>CADAXH010000074.1 GCA_902791785.1 uncultured Ruminococcus sp.
CGACAGCGAACTGAGGCTGGAAGGAAAACTCAAACCCGGAACATTTGTCATCTCGTCAGAAATAAGTTCCCAGTTTGCAAGCGGACTGATTTTTGCTCTTCCTCTGCTTGACGGGGACAGCAGAATCGTTTTTGAAGGGAAAATCAACAGCAGGTCATATATAGACATGACATTGAATGCTGTAAATTCGTTTGGTATTTCAGTAGAGTGGACTGAAGAAACGGTTATCTGCATAAAAGGAAATCAGTTCTACAGCAGCAGAGACAGCGTGGTTGAAGGCGACTACTCTAATGCGGCTTTCTTTGAGGCTATGAACTGCCTTGGATCGGATATCAGAATTGAAGGTTTAAAAGAAGACAGCCTGCAGGGAGACAAGATATACAAAAAGTATTTTGACGAAATGAAAAAGGGCTTCTGTGAACTTGACATAACCGACTGCCCGGACCTGGCGCCTGTTCTTATGGCGCTGGGAGGAGCTCTGAACGGAGTCAGGCTCAGGGGAACATCCAGGCTGAAAGCAAAAGAGAGCGACAGGGGAGAAGTTATGAAAACCGAACTTGGAAAGTTCGGCATCAGATGCGCTGTCTATGACGATGAGATAGTTGTTGAAAAATCCGATGTCAGGACTCCCGTTGAAGCCATTGACTCACACAATGATCACAGAATAGCCATGGCCGCTTCAGTTCTTATGACGCTGACCGGAGGGGTTATAAAAGATTCACAATCAGTAAACAAGAGTTTTCCCGGATTCTTTGAAGAGCTGGAAAAGCTTGGAATAGGAGCAGAAACAGTTGAAACTGACTAAAGACAAAAAAATACTCATTATAGGTTTGGGCGTGATCGGAGCCGCTTATGCTGACGCGCTGACTGAAAACGGATATACCGTATACGCAATTACAAGAAGCAAAGAAACGCTGGATATTGCTAAAGAAAAGGGTATTATATACAATGGTATAAATACACCTGAAAAAGAGTTTGTTGAGCAGGCTGACGTTGTTGTGTTTGCACTGTATCCGCACGTTTTTGAAGAGTGGATTGACAGTTATCAGTGGATGCTGAAAAGCGGTGCTGTAATCACGGACGTAACCGGTGTAAAGACTAGTGTCGTATACAAGATCCAAGACAAGCTGAGAGACGACGTAGAGTTTATCCCGGCTCACCCTATGGCAGGTCGTGAGAGCAGGGGAATTCAGTATGCCGACAAGAATGTGTTCAAAAAAGCAAACTACATAATCACTCCGACAGACAAAAACACCGAGGGAGCAATCGAACTCTGCGAAGACCTTGCAAAGGTGCTCGGATTTGAGAAGATTTCAAGACTGACTCCTGAAAAGCATGACTATATGATTGCGTTCCTGTCCCAGCTGACTCACGTCATCGCAGTGTCTCTTATGACGGCCAGCGACGACGACTCGATATACAATTATTCGGGCGACTCGTTCAGGGATCTGACGCGAATTGCAAACATCAACGACGAGATGTGGAGCGAGCTGTTTGCACTCAACAAAGAGGCGCTGATAAAAGAGATTGACAAGTTTGAAACACAAATGTATAAAATGAGAAAATATATAGAGACGTCTGACAAAAACGGTATGCGTGAAATGATGAAACAATCTACCGAAAACAAGCTTGCGTTTGATCAGAAGTTCCAGAAAAACAAGTAAAGGAAGTGCACATTATGAATATGGAGTTTATCAGGAAGTTACCTATACCGAAAGAAATCAAGGCGCAGTATCCTCTTCCGGAAGAATATGTTAAAATCAAAGAGAGCAGGGACAACGAAATCAAGGAGATACTTGAGGGTAAACTGAACAAAATGATACTCGTGATCGGACCTTGTTCTGCAGATTCAGAAGAGCCCGTTCTTGACTATATCAACAGACTTGCAAAGGTATATGATCAGGTGAAAGACAAACTGATGATCATACCGAGAATATACACTGGAAAGCCCAGGACAACCGGAACGGGATACAAAGGTCTGCTTCATCAGCCTGATCCGACAGGCAAGCCGAATGCCCTGAAGGGCCTCATTGCGATGAGACAGCTGCACATGAAAGCAATAACCGAAACAGGTTTGACCTGTGCAGATGAAATGCTGTATCCGGAAAACCACAGATATTTGTCTGATCTGCTCTCATATGTTGCAGTGGGTGCAAGATCTGTTGAGGATCAGCACCACAGACTGACTTCAAGCGGACTTGACATTCCTGTCGGAATGAAAAATCCGACCAGTGGCGACTTGTCTGTAATGCTCAACTCAGTTGTAGCCGCACAGAGCCCACAGGAATTCATTTACAGAGGATGGGAAGTAAGAACACAGGGAAACCCGTACACTCACTGCATTCTCAGAGGTTATGTAAACAAGCATGGCGAATCGCATCCCAACTACCACTATGAAGATCTGATGATACTTCTCGACATGTACAACAAGAGAGATTTGCAGAATCCAGGAGTAATTGTGGATACAAACCACTCCAATTCCGGAAAGAAATACGAGGAGCAGATAAGAATCACGAAAGAAGTGCTCCACAGCTGCAAACTGTCTCCCGACATCAGAAAACTTGTAAAAGGATTTATGATTGAGAGCTACATTGAAGACGGCAGCCAGAAAATAGGCGAGGGCATTTACGGAAAGTCCATTACCGATCCCTGCCTTGGATGGGAAAAGAGTGAAAAACTGATTTATGATATCGCAGAATCAATCTGACGCAGGAAAAAAACAGACCGGATTTCTGCTGTCTGTTTTTCTCGTCCTGATGTGCAGTGTAATATGGGGAATAGCTCCGATCTTCTGGAAACAGCTGACTACGAGAATTGAGGATTCATGGTATACATTCTGCACGAGAGCTGTTTTTTCATGTTTCTGGAGTTTTCTGATTGTACTGATTTCAGGAAGATTCAGTGAAGTCAGAAAACTGTTCAGATCAAAGAAGGATATACTTACAATTGCTGCCGGCGGAATAATGACCGCTGCAAACTGGGCATTGTATATACTGACTGTTGCTACTGACAGAATAAAAGAGGGAAGTCTGGCATATTTCATAGGACCAATTCTCTTCGTAATAACGGGATTATTCTTCTTCAAGGAAAAGCCGACGATAGCCCAGTGGATATCTGTCGGAGCCGCTGTGGCAGGTGTGGCAGTGGCAGTTGTAGCAGGCGGGGATTTCCCTTATCTTGCAATACTTATAGCGATTGCCTACATAATTTACAGCTCAATACTCAAACTGGTTAAGGCAAGTCCCGCTGTTCTCCTGTTCCTGGAGACACTTACAGTGCTTCCGTTCACACTCGGATATATAATCTATGACGAAGTAAACGGCAGGGGAGCAATTGCAAATCTTGAAGGAATCCAGTTTATACTTCTGCCTTGCGCAGGTCTGATGACACTTGTTCCGCTGCTTTTGCTCGCAGCAGGAATCAAGGGAATAAGCTATTCGCTTTCCGGAATGATCGGATATGTAAACCCGACCTTACAGATGCTTGTCGCTGTTCTTATATATCATGAAACAATCGGAACAACAGACCTTATAACATACATTTTCGTATGGATTGCAGTTGTCATATTTGTTGTCGACTCATTCGTGCAGAACAAAAGAAAAAAGGCAAAAACAAAAAGAACAGTTGAACCTGACGATGATTGTTCCGAGAAACAACCTGAAGGGTAAAAAACGAAAATAATACCGGGATATCTGCTAATGCAGTCCCGGTATTTTTATCAGTCTGTAGCTGACGCCAGTATAACAACAAAGCGGTCAAGCGTCTTGTCGTAAACCGTCAGGCACAATGTGCCCCACCACTCGTGACCGTCATCAAAATAGTCTGACCAGTCAGTGCTCCACTCGTAGACTTCCAGTGAATCTGTTCCGTTTGGGAAAAGAGCGGAATTTACGAGATCAAAGTCGTTTTCAGTATAGCCGTTTTCATATGGCGGACTCAGAAAAGCCGTTCTGTAGCTGAGTTTTCCAGGTTGTTTGTCTGAAGATAATAACTCGAGCGCGGTGATATTCCTGCCTTCAGCCCGACCTGGATCACCTTCCCATTCATCTCCAAGTTCATTGAAGGCGGTCTTCAAAACTAAGCGGTGCGATTCATATCCTCGGTACTGCCCGACTTTGACAATATAGTAGTCGGGAACAAGATCGGGATATTTAGATATGAGCTGATCGAATCTCTCGTCTTTTATAATCGTCCCTTCAGAGATATCTGAGATTGCCTTTTCACCTGGTTTTTGCCCGGATGTGTCCTCTTTTTCCGGAGCGCTCCCTGAGAGTGTATCCCGGACAATCGCATCGACAAGATCCCGGCGGCTTTTGTATCCATTGGGAACGGCAACGACTGTGTACCACCTTCCGGGGTATTCCCAGCTCTCCTGAAAATAGTCTTCAACCGGATGCCTGTCAATAACTTCTGTGGCATTCGGGCGCGTTTTCCTGACAATTGCCAATGCTTCCTTGTGAATTCCTTCACGAAATTCCGCAGCGTATTTCAAATCCTGTTTGCTGTATTTAGGCATAATGCTGCTCCTTCCAGAATACCGGTTCATCGCAGCCATTTTACCATTTCATCGTTAACTATTCAACATCACACTCTTTCTGCTCTCATCCGAGCCTCCAGTGACGGTTCCCTTATCTGGCTCCAAGTGACGGTTCCCTTATCTGGCTCCGATACTTGAAAATTGTGCGTCACTAAGATATAATTACTTTGATTAATTATATCTAGGAGTTGAAAATGGCAGAATTCATGGAAAGTTCCACAGTTGGATATGAAGAAAAACTAGGTGTCATAATAGATGAACAGAAACTGGAAGTCGTTTGGGGACCTGAAAATGTAAGAAATTGCAAAATCAAGAGTTCAGATGTAAACAGACCGGGACTTGCTTTGAATGGTTTCTACGATTGCTTTGATTCCAACCGCATTCAGCTTATAGGCAATGCAGAGTTTGCTTATCTGAATTCCTGCACGTCAGCTGAGAGACAGGAAAAATTCAACGCACTCTGCGCTCAGGGAATTCCTGCTATCATAATTACCCGCAATTTGCCTGTTTATGAAGAGTTGCTGAAAGCTGCAAAGGATTATTCAACCCCTATCCTCAGGACAAAAGAGCACACGGCACGATTTCAGGCCGGACTCATAGCTAACCTGAACGTCAAACTTGCTCCAAGAATAACAAGACACGGAGTTCTTGTAGACGTTTACGGAGTAGGAATACTTATCATGGGCGAATCCGGAATCGGAAAGAGCGAAACTGCAATCGAACTTGTAAAGAGAGGACACAGACTCATAGCAGACGATGCTGTGGAAATAAAGAGAGTATCTGAAAAGACGATCATCGGATCTGCGCCAGATATCATCAAGCATTATATCGAGCTTAGAGGAATCGGTATTGTCGATATTCAGAGGCTGTTCGGTGTTGGCGCAGTTGAAAACACGGAGAAGATTGACCTCGTGATAAAACTTGAACCATGGGACAAAGAAAGATCATACGACAGGCTCGGAGACGAGGATGAGAGAACTGACATACTTGGTATTCAGGTTCCGACAATCACCATTCCGATAAGACCCGGAAGAAACCTTGCAATCATTTTGGAAATTGCTGCTATGGAAAGCAGACAGAAAGCAAATGGTTACAATACAATAGAAGAGTTCAACAAGAGATTGGAAGAACACATCAGATTAGAACAGGAAAAACAAAATGGATGAAGAAATAAAAAAGCAGGATAGTTTCAAACTTGCTCCGATTTTTTCTGCATTGACGGCATTTTTGTGCTCTGTCCTTGCATCTTATCTGTTTTCGACGACGTGGATGCTGCTCGGTGTAATCCCCCTTATGATAGCATCATCGGAGTTTTCAAAACTGGTAATAACAAGACAGATTGCAACGAGCATTATAGTAGGTCCACTGGCGATTGTCAGCATGGCGGCACTGCAGCTGCTTGTAAAGGCCGGACCATATCCTGTTATTATGGCAGGATCATTCATTGCGGTCGGTGCGTTTCTGGCACTGGCGGCTGAAAAGAATATGGGCAGGCTTGGCACGAATATAGTCATTGCTCTCGTTTACGGAGTTTTCTTTATAGGAGCCGCTGTATATGAGTACACAAGGGCGGGTTATTCGCTGACGCTTGAAGCTGCCGGAAAATTCTACACCGATACAATGGCAGGCATCCAGGAGAGCATCAGACAATTCCTGAACAACATGATGACAAACAATGCGTATTTTTCGAATATGTCCAACATTGACGAATATACAGCTGAATTGGCAGAATCCCTGACGTTCACAATAAAAGCTGTTTTTGCAGTTGCATTTGTTGCACTCCTTGAATTTATGGGACATCTGACGGCCGGAATATATTCATTTACAGCAAAGAGAACCGGCTATGAGGTTATAGTACCTCTAGGCGGATGGCAGATAGAAATGTCACACATATCGGCAATTGTATTTTTGCTGTCAGAAGCGCTGTACATGGTTTTCTACATGCTTGAGTTCATTGGCGTGGGTGTAGACATTCCATATATAGTCATGCTCAATATAGTTATCCTTCTGATGCCAAACCTGCTGTTTGTGTTTTTCTGCCGGTGCGTTTTCAATTTACGCCGAATACAAACAGAAAAAGCTCGCAGCGTTAAAAGAAGATAACGACGATTTCAACAATAACGATGATAATAACAATAACGACGATAATAACAATAACTATTACGACGACAATCAGCAGTAGTCAATATTTCAAACTTATAAAGGAGACCGGGTTCTTCCCGGAAAGTTAATGAGAGACAATAACAGAAAACAAGTGAAAATGAGCAGACATCAGATTGATGCTTTGATCATTGAAATAACTGGTGCAGTTCTGCTGCTGGCAGATTTGGCATTTGTGTATTTCAATCTGTATCCTCTGTATGCAATCCTGGCATCTGTTGGAGTTTACTTGATAGTGTTGCTGGCAATACTCATAAAGAACATTGCCTTTAAGAAAACAATGAGAGGTGTGGCCGAGCAGAGAAGTTCTGCTTTTGAGAATCTGACCCTTGAGTGCGTCAGACAGCTTTACATGCCTGTAATTATTTGCTCTGTCGACGGCAAGGTCATCTGGCACAATGAAGTCATGTCCAGACTCAGAAAGGGATTGGCACCGGCATACGGACAGTTTTTGGATTCTTTCTGTGATGTAACATTGGACAGAATTCTCAAAGGTGACAGCAGTCAGACAGAAAAGGAGAACAGCGAAGATCCTTTCGCTGACAAAATGGAATTGACCCAGTCCGAAAAAGACAGCAGTGAAGACGGAATCCTGGCTCACTTCACCGATTCAACACATGCAGAATACCATCTTGGAAAAACATTCAAAGCCAAGGGATATTCTGTAAGAACTGATGACGAAGAAATCCACATGGTCGTTTTCAGGGAAATAACCGACATTGTCAACATGAGAAATGAACTCCAAAACAGAGATGTGGTTGTTGCATATGTCGTTATAGACAACGTTGAAGAGATTCAGAAACTGGAACAGACGGTTGACAGCATGGTGCTTGTCGATATAAACAGTGTATTGAGAAAAGTATTTGAAGATGAACTCGGAGGCGTTATAAAGGAAAACGGAAAATACAGATATCTGTGTGTGTTTGACAGGGAAAACCTCGGAAAACTCGAACAGAGCAAATTCTCTTTCCTTGACGATGTTAAGGACGTATCAAAAGACAGCGACAGTATACCTCTTACGATTTCTGTCGGCGTTGGTGCAAACTACGGTTCGCTGTTCGAAAAAGAAGCATTCGCACAATCTGCTCTGGAACTTGCGCTGCAGCGCGGCGGAGACCAGGCGGTGGTCAAATCCAGAAAGGGCAATGCAATATACGGCGGAAAAGTAAAGACTGCGCCAAAGGGAAGTACCGTAAGATCGCGAGTAATAGCAACAGAGTTTTTACAGATGATCAAGAAGAGTTCAAATGTACTTGTTATGGGTCATAAGAATGCTGACTATGACGCACTAGGCTCATGTCTTGCTGTATCGAGAATTGCCAAATATTATGGTGTCAAAGTCAATATCATATCAGACGTAAACGACAAGAACCTTGCTCCTGCATTTGCAAAACTGAAAGATTCGGAATATGACAATCTGTTTGTGGATGCTGTTGAGGCTCAGGACCTTCTGAAGAGCGAAACACTTACGGTTGTGGTTGATGTCAACAACATTCAGATTTGTGAAGCTCCCGATGTCGTGGCAAATTCAAAGAATATTGTCATCATTGACCATCACAGAAAAGTGTCTGAGTACGATTTCGTGCCGAATATCCAGTATATAGAACCAACAGCGTCGTCGGCAGCAGAACTGCTCTCGGAATTCCTGCAGCAGCTCATCCCTCCGAATGCACTTCCCAAGGTCGAAGCAGATATCATTTTCTCGGGAATCGTATTGGATACAAAGCGTTTCTCTCACAATACAGGTATAAGAACATTTAACTCGGCACTATATCTTAGAAGCCAGGGTGCTGATCCTAGTGACGTAAACGAGATGTTCAAGACTGATCTGAAAGATCTTATCAGAGAAGCAAAATACGAAAACAGTGTAATAACATACAAGTCAGTGTTTGCAATAGCACTGAATAATGATGAAGACAATTCACCTTTGGCAAGAATCAGTGCTGCTAAGGCAGCAGACAGGCTCCTTTCAGTCAATGGAGTTCTGGCATCATTTGCACTCTGCAAAACGAATGATACAGTATTCATAAGCGCAAGATCACAGGGCAGCATAAACGTTCAGCTTATTCTTGAAAAGATGGGCGGCGGAGGTCACTACGATGCAGCCGGTGCTCAGGTCGCCGCAGCTTCAACAAATGATGTCCTTGCCCAGTTGAAGGATGCCATTAACAGCTATCTTGAAGAAAATACATAATATTTAAGGCAACCCGTAAAAGGTTGCCTTAAATAAATTCAAAAAACAGATATTATTGATTCCGTCATATATTTTTTGCCGGGATCAATTTTTATTATGTCATTCTTCTTTTCCAGTTCTTTAATTCTGAATCTTTCCATTGATCCTGACCATGGTTCGATGCAGATGTAGGGAGCACCTGAAACTGACCAGATCCAAATAACAGTGTTTTTTCCAAACTCATGTTTCAGGAAAGGTTTTCCGTTTTCGTCCATCAGAACAACTTTTGTTGAATCCGGGTTCTCAATCACAATTGTTTTATCTCCGTCAAAAGTGTTGTCTTCAATGTCAAGATACCTGTCTTCTCTGAAATGAAGCATTTTGTCGGGATCAGTTATTGGGGTCTCACCGAGGTAGTAAATGATTCTTTTTTCCGGTTTTTCAAATTCAACCGACGAACCTATATTAATATTGTATCCGGGATGGAACCCTAGAGAACAATACATTGTTTCTTTTCCTTCGTTTGTTACGTCAAAAGAAACCCTGAGGCTTTTTTCGTCCAGTGAAAACATTATGGAGAAAGAATAATCAAATGGGAAACAGGCTCTTGTTTCTTCATCCTGAATCAGTGTCATTACTACTGATGATTCTCCAACGACATTGAAGTCGAACAGTTTGCTGGCTGCAAATCCGTGCTTGGGCATATTGTATGTTCTGCCTTTGTACAGGTAGCTGTCTTCAAACACTTTTCCGACAGCGGGAAACAGAATCGGAGCATGACCTGTCCAGTATTTTGGATCTCCCTGCCATATGTATTCTTTTCCCGTTTTTTTGTCTTTAAGAGAAGTTAATTCTGCTCCGAATTCATTAATTGATGCCGTCAGAGTGCTGCTGTTTAGGTAAATCACTTGTCAATCCTCAACGAGACTTGTCTCTCTTACAGTCTTTGCGTTCGGGTCAAGTTTGAGTGTTTTGACTTCGCACGGACCGAGAACATAATTGCCCGAGATGCCTATTGTCGGAAGTTCTAGGGTAACTTCTTTATCTGAGAAGGTTGAGTTGAACAGACGGATTATGAAGAATTCGCCTCTTTCGGCTTTCTTGAATACGGGCATCGTTACCGATTCGCCTTTGAGGACTGCAAAAGGCTTGATTGTATTCTCCTTTTCCTTTTCACATCCGATGGGGAAGAAGGACATTGCGCATGGAGCTTCTGCAAAAACTGCTGAACTTCTCTCAATGTTGTTTTCTATGTATTCTCTGTCTCCTGCTTTCAGAATGAACTCAAACAGATGTTCTCCCTGGTCAATTATATCCGAGTATCTGTCCTGTTCCATTATGTATGGCTTTCTGACCGAGAAGTCGCTCTTTCCTGCGGAATAGCCCGGTGCTCTGAGCATTGTTATTCTAATTTCTCCGTCGAGATAGTCCGAGCCGTATGTTCCGTTGTTTATTACTGCAAAAGCATTGTCTCTGTCAGCAGCCATAACCCACTTCTGAGATACCATTTCTTCTCCGTTTGTGAGAAGCGATTCGGTCGCATATGCGGTTTGTCCGAGGTATTCTCCGTCGACTGTTGTAGGAACCGAGAGCTTCAGCATTTTCATTTTTTCATTCCAGAAAACTTTTTCACTTATCTTGATTTCCGAACTGAATTTGTCGAGATAATATCTTCTCACAATAACGCTTCTGTTGTATTTGAACAAAGCCTCTACAATTGTTCTGACTTCGCCGTCCTCGATTACATGTACGGGAGCAAGTTCATCTGTCTGAAGAATTCCGCAGAAATCTGCAGCTTCTTTGGCAGACATCAGTTCGAATTTTCCGATTACGTCCCTGTAGGCTCTTTCTTTATGTGCCCACGAGTTTTCGTCGTCATGAACGACAAGGGGTGTCAGTGCAGGAGAAGAAACGAATTCCTTTCCGCCTACGACAAAACTTGTGAGGAGTCCAGTCTTGCAGCTGATGACTGCTTTGACTTTTCCGTTGTCGAACACATACTCTTCTTTTTCGTCACTCTTTCTGTCTGCAGGTGTCGGAATCAGTTCGATCCTGACGTCGTATCTCTGCATTGATGAAGCGGGAAGTGTTGCTTTGAATACACTCTTGACTCTCCAGTCTACATTGAAGTTGGATACTTCGTGTTCTCTCTGGGATACTACTTTTTCGCCATTGTGAGTTATTACGGGGTTTGCGTAAAGGTCTCTGTTTTTGTTCTGATCAGGAAGCTGATACTCAACCTCAATTGTCTCTGTAACCGGATACGGATGAGGGTTGTATACAAACACCGGAATTGTTCCGTCTTCTGCCTTTTTCTGATCTGAACAGAGAGAGAGGAATGCTGCCACTGCTGTAGCATACTGTTCAACAGGCTTTATGGCAGATCCCGGAAGAATGTCATGGAATTCGTCAAGCAGAAGGTCCTTTGTGACAGTCTTCATTGTATCTGCCGGATAAGTCATCAGATTTGAAAAGCTTGCGTGAGCAGCCATTTTTTCTGTCTTGAACAGCTCGTTTTCAAGCTGTCTGTGGAGCATTTTGATTCTGCTCTGTGATGTATAGCAGCCTGTGTATCTCGGATTCAGAATGCCTCTGTATTCCGGAATGTTGGGCTCTTTTTCGAGCAGCTCTGCAAAATATGATTCAGGGTCAGAGTGAATAATGTTGTACTGATTTGTTTTTTCATTGAGTTCTTTGATTTTCTGATAGTCGACTCTTGATGGGCCGCCGCCGTGGTCGCCTATTCCCCAGAGAACGAGACCGACTTTTGCATTCGGATTCTTTTCCATCCAGCCTTTTATCTTGAGGTCTGCTTCGCCTCTGTGAGACTCATACGAATTGTATGCTCTGTGGCAGAGAATCTTCGAACCGTCAGGTCCAACCCAGTAAAAGTCTTCGGCGGGAAGATCAAGCATATCCGGTTCAGGTCTGCAGAAAAGGTAGGACTTGTATCCAGATTTAACCATAATCTGTACAAGGCCTCTGGAGTGACCAAATGCGTCGAAGTTCATTGCATCTGTCGGAACAACTCCGAATTTTTCCTTGAAATAGTACCTTCCTTCAAGAATCTGACGAACAAAGCTTTCGCCCGAAGGCAGGTTTGCATCAGGCTGCAGATACCATCCTCCCATAATATGCCATTTATTCTCTTTGACCAGTCTCTGGATTCTTGCAAACAGAACCGGATCGTATTCTTCGACCCACTGGTAAATGAGGGCTTCATTGTGACAGAATACAAATCCGTCATATTCATCGCAGAAATCTGCTGCTACTCTGTATGTTGACAGAGCCTCGGCAACACCTTCTTCGATGTTCCAAAGCCATACCACGTCGATGTGTGCGTTACAAACCAAATGCAAATTATTCATAAAAAACCTCCAATTTTTCTTCATTGAAATTATATCATCCGGCAGGTTGTAAAACAATGAAAAAGTAGTATATATTTGTTTTTGTAGAAAAAACTTGATTATTATACTTTTTTTGTTAAAATATATACTACACCGAAAACGAGGGAGGACAATATGGCTTGGCTTATAACGGATAAATCTGACGTCAAAATCTTTATCCTGTATTTACTTATGCGAATTGATCGTCCCGTCGATTTCGTCACACTGAATGACATTGCGGTGCAGGATGGTTACGTAGGTCAGATTGATTTCATGAACGGTTTTTATGAACTCAAGGATACAAATGCAATCTCCTCCAGAAAGGCTGAAGACGGGGAAGAAATGTGGGAAATCACATCAGCCGGAGTCACTGCCGCTCAGACGCTGAAATCCAGCGTTATGCCGGAAATAATGGAGAAGGCAGCGAGATCCGCACTGGCACTTATCTCGTTTAAACACCGCAACACCAGAATAAGCAGCACTATCAAGAAAGACAGTTCCGGAAAATATGTTTTGAACATGGTTGCAAAAGACGGAGAGAACGAATTCATGAACGTTTCACTTTCTTTTGATTCCCAGCACACAGCCGAAACAATGAAAAACAATTTCGACAGGTCTCCTGAACTTGTATACAGGGGACTGCTCGGAGTGTTGTCCGGTGATATAAACTACCTTGCTGATGCATGGAACTATGGGCCTGAGGAGGAAAAGAACAATGGCTGACGAAAAAAAGAAACGCCATAACCTCTATGACTTTTTTGCGGGCGGAAAAAACAACAGGTCGGATGTTGACCTGAGAAGCCAGATAAAAGGTTTCAGCACGAAGAATATGTTCAGGCTGTATTTCAGAAGGTTCAGACAGATAACGACAATCAATATAATGATTCTTCTGTCCAATTTCCCTCTGATATTCCTGATACTTGCAATCAGCGGACTTGTAAGCAATCAGACAACTGCACCTGTCAATCCGATCTACTCAGTTGTCTACGGAATTACATCGATTTCAGGGGCAACACCCGCCACAGCAGCATTGTCCGGCCTGTTTCTGGAAACAGACGTTATGTTTTATCCGAGTACATGGACATACATCTTTTATGGCTTGAGTTTCCTTGAAGTGTTCACGATCGGTCTCAGCAATGTCGGCATTATATATGTAATGAGAAATCTCGTAAGAGGTGAACCGCTGTTTTTGCCTAGCGACTTCTTTGATTCAATAAAGAGCAATTTCAAACTCGGTCTGATTACGGGCGTGTTCGACAGCGCATTGCTTGTGCTGAGCGGGTATTCAGTTTATTCATACTGGGTAAACTACGGAAGCTACTATGTATTGTTCTATGCATCTGTTCTCATGTTTATACTGTATTTCATGCTGAGAACATTCATGTATCTTATGATTGTGACATTTGACCTGAAGTACAGGCACATTGTAAAGAACGCTCTCATTTTTACGTTGCTAGGATTCGGAAAGAACTTCCTGGCTCTGCTCGGCGGCGCATTGATCTGTCTGTTGTTCTATTCGCTGTCTGTCACAGTCTTTATACCGATAGGAGTGATAGCATTCATTTTGTTCATTCCTGCAACTGTATTGTACCTGATAACATATGTAGGATACTGGAAAGTCAACGATATAATGATAGAACCTTATTACCAGAAACATCCTGAAGAAAGACCCAAAATTGATTCCGGAGATGTTTATACCGGAGAGACCGACGACGTCGGTGACGACCCGCTTGAATAATACAAAAAAGGATGATCGCAAAAAAATCATCCTTTTTTTCAATAAAAAACGCTTTTTCATACGTCATAGTGTATAGAAGGGTGGTTAGAGAATGAACAGAAAAGAGTTTGAAAATAGTTTTGCTCTTATGTTAACCGGTGACAAAGAAGCATTCACGAATGTGTACAATGAGATGAAAAATCCTGTATTCACAATCATCAACCGAATCGTAAACAACCGTTATGAATCGGAAGATATAATGCAGGAATTGTTTCTGCGACTCTTAAGCAAAAGGGAAGAATTCAGAGTAAAGAATCCCAGAGCATATCTGTTCATGATGGCAAGGAACATGGCAATAGACAACCTCAGAAAATATCATCCGGATTATCTGGATGAAGAAATGGCGGATTCGGAAGGCTCTCAATTTGAAGACAGGGTCTGTCTGACTGCATCCGTAGAAGAGGCCATTCTCCAGCTCAGTGTAAAAGAAAGAGAAGTCCTGACACTTCACATTAATGCTGAAATGAAGTTTAAAGATATTGCCGCAAGCCTTGGTGAACCGCTTGGAACAATAACCAGCAGATACAAATCTGCTATTCAAAAACTCAGAATGATAATGAGAGGTGAAAAAATATGAAAAAGGTACTGACTGCTGTATTAATTCTGTGCCTGACCATGGCTGTGTGCATAAGCGCTTCGGCGGGGTTTCTTGACAAACTGTTACCGAATGGCGAGTATCCGGAAGATATAGGTGCTTACTTTTACGGAATGACGGGATACAATGCCGAGACTCCGGACATTAAGCCGCATCAGTTTTTTGTTGTTTATGTCGTTGAGGGTACAAGCGAAGAAAGAATGAACGAAATCAGAAGTTATCTCGACCCGACGGATACTGTTGAGTTCAGATTCTGCAAGAGATCAAACAGATTCTATACAGATCTGGCAAAGAGAATCGGTGCAGAATTCAAACCGAGTACCGGTGAAATTAAAAGTATTGGAGTTACAGAAGGAAAATAATTGAAAAT
>CADAXH010000075.1 GCA_902791785.1 uncultured Ruminococcus sp.
AAGAAGCAGGATATTAAATATAAGATGACGGAGGCGCGCCAGGAGGAACTGATCCGATTGCAGCGCAGGATCCTGCACGTGGTCCAATCGTACGTGAAGCCGGGCGGCGTGCTCATCTACAGCACCTGCACGATCGGCGCCGAAGAAAACCAGAAGAACCTGCAGTGGTTCCTAAGCTACTTCCCCTTTGTGCTGGAGAGCATTGACGCGTACATCTGCGATGACTTAAAGAGCAAGACCACCGCGGGCGGCTACATCCAGCTGCTGCCGGGCGTACACGATAGCGACGGTTTTTTCATCGCCAGGATGCGAAGGCTGGAGGATAAGCAGCCCGGGTAAGGCAGGTGGGCGCAGGTTCGTAATCGTCAAATGAGACAGGACTGTGTGAGCGAATGCTAAAAGATGCAGGGCTGTATGAGAAAACGCGAAAAAGGCAGGGCTGTGTGCATGAATGTGCCCTAAGCAACAGGCATGCAAGGAAGGGCTGCGAGGTTAACGGATTTGGAGGGACAGCCGACATACAAACAGGATATCCGTTCCCTCTCTTTAGAGGAGCTTAAGCAGGCGATGGCGTCCCTCGGGGAAAAGCCTTACCGGGCCGGACAGATCTATGGGTGGCTGCATCAAAAATGCGCCATGTCCATGGATGAGATGACGAATGTTCCGGCGAGCCTGCGATCGAAGCTGCAGGAGCAGTATCATACTGACGGGCCACGGATCGTGCGCGAGCTTATTTCTGAGATCGACGGGACAAGGAAGTATCTTTTCGAGCTTTGAAACAGGTCTCAGCTGTTTCATTTTTATTGAGCGCTCTTTCTTTGTTGTAAGAAGGCGCATGAGCGGCGGCTGTATCATTGGTATCAGCGCCATGTACGAATATGCCGCTATGGCTATTGCGCCGAGCAGCTGCGGTGCAAGTTCTTTTGTGACAAGGATTGCAGTCGGTCCGTCAGCACCGCCTATGATTCCTATTGCTGCAGCTTCGTCAACTCCGAAGCCCAGAGCAATTGCAAATATGAATGCGGCAAATACACCGAACTGAGCGGCACCGCCTAGGAAGAATGTGATTGGGTTAGCAATCAGAGGAGAAAAGTCCGTCATTGCACCGACGCCAAGGAATATGATTGACGGATAAATGCCCAACTTGACTCCGAGATAGAGGATATCAACCAATCCGCCCTCTGTCAGAACTCTTCCTACACTGAAACTGTCTCCCATAAACAGTTCCATATGGAACAGATTGGCACCCGGCAGGTTTGCGAGCAGCATGCCGATTGCAATCGGGAGAAGCAGCAGAGGCTCATATTTCTTGACAACCGCAAGAAAGACAAGCACACCTACTATTACATACATAATCAGTGTTTTTACCAGGAGTTCAACATTGGAGAATTGACTGAGCCCTGTAGTTTCCCAAATGGTTTTTAATAATTCAGCCAATTTTATACCTCCGGATCAAAAGAGAAGTTATGCAATAACAACCAGAAGATCGCCAGAGTTTACAGATGCGCCTTTTGCAACTGCAACTGAAGCAACAGTTCCGTCTTCAGGGGATGTAATTTCGTTTTCCATTTTCATGGCTTCGAGAACCACTAAAACGTCGCCTTTTTTGACACTCTGGCCATTTGCTACATTGACCTTGAGCACAGTTCCCGGCATTGGAGCCGTAACTTTTGCCTTGCCGTTTGCAACGGGAGCTGCAGGAGCAGCTTTTGGCTGAGCAGTCTGTACTGCAGGCGCTGATTGTGTCTGAACGGGAGCGCTGACAGAATCTGTTTCTTCAACAGTTACTTCATATGTTTTCCCGTTAACTGTAATTCTATAATTTTTCATGTAAACACCTCTTGTTTTATATTCTCTTAAAGTTAACAACCCTGAATGACTTTGCGGGTCTTTGAGTTGATGCTGCAATTGCCGCTGTGATTACTGCGATTAGTTCATCATCGTCTTCTTCAGCAGTTTCTACTGCAGCTGTATTTTCTATGACTTCATTATTCGGTTCTGCGTCTTTTTTGTTCTTTTCTTTTTTCGTCGTCATTTTTTGAAACAGCGGAAAAACGAATCTTATTAGCAGGAAAATGACAGCTATCATCGACAGGATGATTAGCATGCCTATACCCAATACCTGAAGCGCTGCCAGTAAATTGTGTCCCATACGAATTCTCCTTATGTCTGAAGCATCAGCAGGGAAGCCGCAACTCTTGCTCTGAGTTCGCTTGTCTCAATGATGTCGTCAACAAATCCTTCTCTTGCAGCTTCAAGAGGACTTGAATTTGTTTCAGCCCATTCTTCAGCTGTCTGTTTTGCTTTGGACTCATCATCAACCTTGCCCAGGAATTCAACTGCGGTGCTTGGATTCATTACACCAATCTTAGCATTGTCAAGAGCAAATGACATTGAGATGCCGAGTGATTTGGATCCCATTACAGTCAGTACGGTTCCGAATGCGTTTCCGATTACGACTGTGACACCGGAGCAGCCATTGTCTGCGATATCCGAGTAGGCTTCTGCAAGACCCGCCATGTTTTTGGCAAGACCTCTTATTTCAACCTTGTCAGCCATGACTGTTCCTTCGCTGTCTACAAGTGTGACGACAGGAAGGCATGTTCTGTTGAGCATATTTACGAACTCAGCTGCCTTCTTTGCACCGCACGCACAAAGCTTGCCATTGTTCTTGGCTCTGTTGTTTGCAACTATTCCGACAGGAATTCCATCTATGAATCCCAGGCCTGTGACAACGGATTTTGCGTGTGTTGCCTGAAGCTCTTTGAAAGATCCCTTGTCTACGAGTTCATTTATGACATCATGAACGTCGTATTCGCCTGACAAAACGTCAGCAGAGAAGTCTCTTTCAGCGGAATCATTGATGTTTTCTGCGGCTGTTGTGGAGTAATATCTGCATATGTCAGCTGCTTCTTTGCAGGCTGCTTCGTCATTATCTGCCACGATGTCAACAAAACCGTTTTCCAAAAGTGCATCGGCTTCAACAAGTGTTTTGTCTTCCAGGGCAACCTTTGGTGTCATGTAGAGTGATCCGGATTGTCTGGAAATGATTTTGTAATCAAACATTGAAGCAAATACAGCAGCAGCACCGCCGCACGGACCGGATATTACAGCAATTGTTGGTTCATCAAACTTGCATGCAGTTAAAGTTGAAATTGCAATTCCAAGATTGTCGAGTGTTGAAAGACCATCGTCTATTTTTGCACCTGCACTGTCAAACACACCTATCAGAGGAGTGCCTTTGTCCGCTGCCATTTGAATGATGTTGGCAATCTTTGCGGTCTGTTCTACGCTCATGGCTCCGTGGAGTCTTGAATAATCCTGAGCAAAGGCAAAAACAAGATAGCCGTCAATTGAACCGTATCCGGTAATAACTGCGCCGTATCCGTCAGAAGAATCTTTGTCTCCGCTTCCGACAAATGCTCCTGTTTCAACAAAAGTGCCTTGATCAAAAATGACATCCATCCTCTGACGAGCAGAGAGTTTGCCCATTTTTTCAAGTTCTGCTGTTGATTCATTTGTTCTCTGATTCAACATGTTGCGCAGTTCTGAAATTGATTTAGACATTTATATTTTCCTTTCGATTGTTAAGTTCAATTAGGTATACATCAAGATATTGGGATAAATGAAACCCAACCTCCCCCAGTATACATATATATAGTATAACAAACTCCCCCAATTATCAAGGACAATCTTTATTATTCATTATATTATTCGGGTATTTTGTCAACAAAAACTTGCTTATTGTCGAGTAAAGTGATATATTCTAATTGGAAGGCAAGCCTTTCAATAATAAAGCGCAGGAGAACAGCTATGGACAACACACCATTATCCCCATGGAAATATTTTGGACTTGAAATTCTTTACAGTATCCCGATAATCGGATTGATCTTTCTGATCTGCCACGCAATCGGTGCTTCAAACATCAACAAGAGAAACTTTGCAAGATCATACTTCTGCTTTGTTGTAGTAGTTCTTGTGGTAATCCTGGTAGTCTTCCTTATCAGCAACGGTACAGGATTGATACAGAGAATTGTTGATGCAATAAAAGGTGTTTAATTTACCTTGACGAAAAAGACTCGTGCGAATCTGCACGAGTCTTTTGACGTCTTATTGTTGATTAGCGATGTCTTGCGTTGTATGAAGCATTTGAATCGTTCCAGTTGTGGATCATTTTTACGAATGCTACCAGTGGTCCAATAATGATGAGCGAACCGATTAAAGTCCAAAGCAACCAGCCGCCGCCTGTGAGTCTTGGCTTTTTGTTAACTGCTCTGACACTTGCTGCAAACTTTTCATTTACTTTGTAATACCAATAGAGATCGTAAATACCGAGAGTAAGGACTGAGAATATTATGAAGAATAATAATCCGCCAACATTCTTTGCACCCGGAGTCGGGTCAGCAAGGTTTGCTTCCTTAGCCATCTGATGAACGATGTAAAGATTATAAATGCCAAGTGTGATAAGGCACAAGAGAAGGTATTTAATAAAACCTCTGTTTTCCTTTAACATATGTTGTTCTCCTTAACGTATACTTTTGGACCATGTCCTGATTTAATTGTAATTAATGAATGCGAAAAAATCAATATTTTTATTAAAAAAAGAGACGATTCAGAATATGAGTCGCCTCTGATAGATATTTACAGTTTCTTTACTATTGCTTCAGCATCGCGTGCGATGGCGAGTTCTTCATTTGTAGGAATTACATATACCTGAACTCTAGATTCAGAAGTTGAGAGCTTGACATTGTTGGGCTGATGATGTGTTCTGGCATTCAGCTCATTGTCAATCTTGATTCCGAGGAATTCCATGTCTGCGCAAGCTCTTTCACGGAGTTCGGGGTTGTTTTCACCCATTCCTGCAGTGAATACAACAGCGTCAAGACCGTTCATTGCAGCTGCATAAGCTCCGATGTATTTCTGAACCTGGTATGCAATGATGTTTGCAGCAAGTTCGCATCTCTTGTCTCCGTTCAGAATGCCTGCCTCGATGTCACGGCTGTCTGATGAAACACCGGATACTCCGAGGAAACCGCACTTTTTGTTCATGAAAGTGTTCATCTGTTCAGGAGTCATGTTTTCTTTTTCCATTATGTATGTGACGACAGAAGGATCAATTGAACCGCATCTGGTGCCCATTTCAATGCCTGCAAGAGGAGTGAAGCCCATTGTTGTATCAATTACCTTGCCGCCCTTTACAGCTGCTATGGAAGCGCCGTTTCCGATATGGCATGTAACTATCTTTGTTTCTTCAGCGGGTTTGCCTAGAATCTTGATCATTTCTTTCGAAACAAATTTGTGAGATGTTCCGTGATAGCCGTACTTGCGGATGTTGTATTTCTTTGCAAGTTCATAATCAATCGGGTAGAAATATGCTTTTTCAGGCATTGTCTGATGGAAAGCAGTGTCAAAGACGAGAACCTGAGGAACATTCTTCATTACCTGCAGACATCCGTTTATTCCCATGAGTCCTGCATCGGTGTGAAGCGGTGCAAAATCTCTGCAGAGTTTTAACTTTTCAAGTACTTCGTCTGTCAGAAGGCAGCTCTCGAAGAAATATGGACCACCGGAAACTATTCTGTGACCTACTGCCTGGATTTCATCCATGCTCTTGATGCAGCCGATCTGCGGGTCAGTCAGGGCTTCTACTACATATTTCATAGCGACTGTGTGATCCGGAATGTCAACAACTTTGACTGTTTTTGTTCCGTCAGCCTGTTTGTGCTCAATTTTTCCGTCAATTCCGATTCTTTCACAGAGACCTTTTCCTACATAGTTTCCGCTCTCGGTATCAAGAAGCTGATACTTTAAGGATGAACTACCTGCGTTAATAACCAATACGTACATTATTTTTACCTCCAAGTTCCCGGTTTGCCGGGCAATTTTTCAACGCTCACAATTATACATTAACCAATAACATATTTCAACAAACAAATGTTAAGCAAAAAACAAAAAAATAGGGTATAATGAAATATAAGGAAGGATGTGTGAAGATGAAAGTATGCGCAGTTGTTTGTGAATACAACCCGTTCCATTTCGGGCACGAGTACATGATATCAAAGCTGAAGGAAACGGGATATGCAGTTGTGTGCATTATGAGCGGCAATTTCACCCAGAGAGGAATACCGGGAATGGTATCTAAGTACAGCAGGGCGGAAATGGCTGTAAACGGAGGTGCTGACCTTGTTCTGGAATTGCCTTTTCCTTATTCTTCGTGCAACGCAAATGTATTCTGCCGTGCAGGGGTTCAGATTGCAGAGTCCATAGGTATAACAGATGCCATCGCATTCGGAAGTGAAAGCGGTGATGTGGCCGAGCTGAAAAAACAGGCTGAGTATTTTCTGTCTGACGAATACAAATCCATACAGGACGAAATGCTGTCAAAAGGCGGGGTCAGGTCATCCGAGACTTATCTGCTGGAACAGGAAAAGGAGCT
>CADAXH010000076.1 GCA_902791785.1 uncultured Ruminococcus sp.
TTTTACTTGGGATATTATTACATATTAGGACAGCAAAGTCAAATGCAGAGAATCAAATCAATAAATTTCAAGAGAATCAAATCAATAAATTTCAAAAACACAAATGCTGAACACAAATTCAAAAAGTGTTCAGCGAGTTGCTGCTTTGGAGAAAGTAGATGTGATTGTGTTTTCTGTTGAAGTACTCTTATACATGGATATTGAAAATAAACTAAAAATGTGATACTCTTTCCGTGGACAAGTAAAAAAATAAAATTCGCAGGAAAGGTGGGCAATACATATGTATAACGAAACACGTGTGTTAGCCAAAAGAATAGTGTTTGGGCTACTTGCACTGTCTATGATGGTTGTTATATTTTTGTTTTCGTCCCAGACCGGCGAAGAATCAGGCGAACTCAGCAACGGAATTACTGAGGTGATAGTTGAAGTTGTATCAAAGACATTTGACCTGGATATAAAGGAGAATCCTGAATCTATGGAGACTTTCCACCTTGTGATCAGGAAGATTGCTCATTTTACGGTCTATTTTGTTCTTGGTTTGTTTATATCTTTGTTTTTATGTTCATTCGAAGGGAGACTGATTGTTCAGTCAGGAATCAGTCTTGGAATTGCTGCCGTATATGCCATATCAGATGAGATTCACCAATCTTTTGTAGGTGGCAGGGCGATGGCTGTCTGGGACATGATAATTGACACATCAGGTGCTTTGCTTGCGGTTCTCATAGTATTCCTGATTTTGAAGTCCTCCTATAAAAAGCACAAAAAACAAGATGTTCAGGTAGAAATATACCCCATATGAGGCTGAAAAAGCTTTCATACGGGGTATTTTTTGTTATTTGAGTTTTTCTATTTCGGCTGTTTCTTCCATTGCCTTTTTCATTCTGTCCATCATTTCATTGCTGAATTTCGGCGTTCTGTCGTAATAGTACAGACCATTACGTTCCTGTTCCACGTCATAAAGCTGTGTATAGCACACGCCGCATATTCTTGGATTCTTTCTGAAGGCATCAATCATGCCGACATATCTTGTTTCGAATTCTTCAAGGGTCTTTGGTGCGTTTCCGTATCCCCAGCCCTGATCGTCGTCGCCTGTCCACTTGATTCCGCCATATTCAGACAGGAAATAGGGAAGTCCTTCAGTATATGACTGTCTTTCTGTGTAGTTGACAAACACTTCATTCTCGTTGAAGTCCTTGTATCTTTCATGCAGGAAAACTTCATTCTGGTTGTAGTCGTGAATGTCAAAGATGTCTGTTACAACGTGATAGTTACCGCTTGTGTCTATAACGGGTCTGAAAGGATCGAATCTCTTTGTCTCAAGATAAATTCTTCTGAGAAGCTCATTGTTTTGCATTCTTCCGTCAACATTCCATGTTTCATTGAACGGGCACCATCCTATGAGTGAAGGATGGTTGTAGTCTCTTTCCACGGATTCCATCCACTCGGGCAGATAAATCTGAACTCCTTCATCAAGTGACGGGTCAAATCCCCAGTTTGGATATTCACCCCACACAAGATATCCGTGTCTGTCGGCTTCATAAATAAATCTTCTCTCAAAAACTTTTTCGTGAAGTCTTGCGCCGTTGAAACCGAATCTTTGTGAAAGAAGAATATCATTAAGCAGTGCTTCGTCGGTCGGAGCGGTGTAAACGCCGTCAGGGTAGAATCCCTGATCAAGGACCATTCTCATAAAAATGTTTTTGCCGTTCAGTTTCAGCTGAGTTCCGTCAATTTCTATTTTTCTCATTCCGAAATAAGAGGAGACAGTATCTTTTCCTGATTCTGATTCAATAACAATGGATAAATCATAGAGATTGGGATTCTCAACATCCCAGAGCTTTATGTCCTTTACAGTAAACTGAAGTGTAGTGCATGGCGATTTTGTCGTTACAGCTGCCCGTCCCTGAGGAACTGAGTCAAATCTGCTTGACAGAGAAATCTTCCTTTCTCCTTTTCCTTCAGTATATACTCGTGCTGTTACAACGCCTGTATCGATATCCGTGTCTATGAAAATCTTCTTCAGATATACGGCGGGAACTCTTTCAAGCCAAACTGTCTGCCAGATGCCTGTCGTTCTTGTATACATACATCCGTAGGAATTGTATTTGGGAGATTGTTTTCCTGATGGCTGTTTGGTGTTTCTGGAGTCTCCTTCACAATATACAACAATGGTGTTGTCGCCTTCAGTTACATATTCAGTGATGTCAAAAGAAAATGGAGTGTATCCGCCTTTGTGGGAACCAACCTCTTTGCCGTTTATATAAAGATATGTGGTGTAATAAGCAGCTTCAAAGTTGATCAGAAGTCTGTCTGTACCAAGATTTCCGACCTTGATTGTTTTTCTGTACCAGCATGCATTTATAAAGTCTTTGTACTCGATGCCCGACAATTTTGATTCAGGGCAGAAGGGTACATTTATTTTTTTGCTGAATTTTTCCTGTTCATAAACTTTTCTTTCTCTTCCGGTTGCTCCGAAATCGAATTCAAAGTCCCATTTTCCATTGAGATTTGTCCAGTTTTTTCTTACAAGTTCCGGACGCGGATATGCTTTTCTTTCCATTTTTGTCACCCCATTAATAAATATTTCATCTAATTATACCACATCATTTTTGGTTGGCAACATTCAATTGTCAAAAAGAAAATTTGCAAACAATTTTATATAAATTCATTGACAAATTATATAACGCGTGCTAGAATACAATTGAAAACCGGAGGTGAAATATGGGAAAAAGTTTATACAGCCTGATTCTTTCTGATGAAGTGGTGAGAAAAATAGACACGCTTGCCCACAGAAGCGGAACAAACCGATCAAACTACATAAACAGCATTCTTGCTGAACACGCTTCTGTGACAACTCCAGAGAGAAGGATTAATGACATTTTTGGCCTTATCAACGACTTTTTCGGTGACGGAGACATTGTGCCGTTCTACACGCCTAATCAGTCTTCTATGTCGCTGAAAAGCTGCCTTGAATACAAATACAGACCCACAATGAAATATGAAGTTGAACTTTATCGTTCAGAAGTCGGAAAGACAGTCGGACAACTTGATGTGCTGTTCAGAACTACATCAAGTGAACTACTGAACAAACTTGTTGAGTTTTTCAGAATGTGGGTTAATGTAGAGAGAAGTATTCTTCCATTGGAACATGAATATGAGCTGGGCGAAGGCAAGTTTTCAAGAAGCATTTCATCTGAAAATGTAATGAATCATTCTTCGGGTGAATTTGCAGCGGCAATTTCGGGCTATGTCAAATTGTTTGACAACTCTCTCAAATCTTACATAAGCGGGGAGAAGACTTCCGGTGAAATCGGCAATGATTATTCAAAATATGCCAGAAATACAGATATATTGATATAAGGGGTGATTATTTATGGATGCCAATAAACTTACTCAAAAATCCAGGGATATACTATCCGAATCCCAGTCATTGGCAATTCAGAACGGAAATATGTACATAATGCCTGAACACATGTGTTACTCACTTGTGAATCAGGACGATGGACTGATTCCGTCGCTTCTTGCCAAACTCGGAATAGAATGCAGCTCGCTGCTCGACGATATAAACAAAGCGATAAGCGGCCTGCCAAAGGTGTCAGGAGCCGGCAGAGATCAGAATTCGATTCTTATTTCAAAAGAGACGGACACAATTCTTGCAGGGGCAGAGAAAATAGCGTCAAAGAGCGGAGACGAGTTCATATCAGTTGAACATTTGATGATGTCTCTGCTTGATAATCCAACACAAAAACTCAAAGAAATATTCAAGAGATGGAACATCAACAAAACAGACTTTGCGAAGGAGCTCGGAAAAGTAAAAACTTCAAGAATAACAAATGACAATCCGGAAGAAACGTATGACGCTTTGTCAAAATACGGAACTGATCTTGTCGCATACGCAAGGGATCAGAAACTTGATCCTGTAATTGGAAGAGATGAGGAAATAAGACACACAATTCTTATTCTTTCAAGAAAGACCAAGAACAATCCTGTATTGATAGGCGAACCCGGTGTTGGTAAAACAGCAATTGTCGAAGGTCTGGCGCAGAGAATTGTAAGGGGAGATGTCCCTGACGGACTGAAAGACAAAACGATCTTCTCGCTTGACATGGGTGCACTTATTGCAGGTGCTAAATACAGAGGAGAGTTTGAAGAGAGACTGAAGGCGGTTCTTGAAGCGGTTACAAAAAGCGAAGGAAAAATAATCCTGTTTATTGATGAACTTCACAACATCGTAGGAGCAGGAAAGACGGAAGGTTCAATGGATGCAGGCAACCTGCTTAAGCCAATGCTTGCCAGGGGAGAACTGCACTGCATAGGTGCAACGACTCTTGATGAATATCGTCAGTATATTGAAAAAGACAAGGCGCTTGAAAGACGATTCCAGCCTGTGCTTGTCGAAGAACCGAATGTTGAGGATACAATATCCATTCTCAGAGGACTGAAAGAGAGATATGAGGTTTATCATGGAGTCAGAATTCATGACAATGCACTTGTTGCTGCTGCGACGCTGAGCAACAGATATATAAGCGACAGGTTTCTTCCTGACAAGGCAATAGATCTCGTCGATGAAGCATGTGCCACCATCAGAACGGAAATTGATTCCATGCCTGAAGAGGCAGATAACGTCAGAAGACACATTATTCAGCTTGAAATTGAAGAAATGGCACTGAAAAAAGAGACTGACACACTCTCAAAGGAAAGATTGGAAAAACTGCGCAACGAGCTTGCAGAAGAGCGCGACAGATACAATGAGATGAAGAGCAGATGGGATGTTGAAAAATCCAGTGCTGACGAGATAAAGCAGATTAAACAGGAAATAGAACAGACAAATCTGGCAATTGAAAGTGCTCAATCTTCATATGAGTATGAAAAAGCAGCAAAACTGCGCTATGGAACACTTCCTGAACTTCAGAAAAAACTGCAGGAAGCTGAAGAGAAAAATATCTCGGCAAGAGGCGCCAACTCCATGGTCAGAGATACTGTGACAGACAATGAAATAGCTGAAATAGTATCCAAGTGGACCGGAATTCCGGTGAACAAGCTTGTTGAAAGTGAAAAAGAGAAACTACTGCCTATGCCTGAAATTCTTCATAAGAGACTGATAGGGCAGGATGAAGCAGTTGACATGGTGTCAAAGGCGATTCTGAGATCAAGGGCCGGAATAGCTGACCCTAACAGGCCTATAGGATCATTTATGTTTCTTGGACCAACCGGTGTCGGAAAAACCGAGCTTGCAAGAACACTTGCCAAGACGCTGTTTGATGATGAGAAGAACCTCATAAGAATTGACATGACTGAATACATGGAAAAATTCAGCGTATCAAGGCTTATTGGAGCTCCTCCCGGTTATGTCGGATTTGACGAAGGCGGCCAGCTGACCGAAGCTGTCAGAAGAAAACCTTATTCAGTTATTTTGTTTGATGAAGTTGAAAAGGCTCATCCGGATGTATTCAATATTCTGCTTCAGATTCTCGATGACGGAAGGCTCACCGACAGCCACGGACGAGTTGTGGATTTCAAGAATACCGTTATCATCCTCACAAGCAATCTGGGTTCACCATATCTTCTTGAAGGAATAGACGAAAACGGAAACATTACAGAAGAGGCACAGAATGAAGTCAATGCAGAACTGAAGAGAACATTCAGACCTGAGTTTTTGAACAGACTCGATGGAATAGTAATGTTTAAACCTCTCACCAAAGAAAATCTTTATAAGATTATTGATATACTTTTGGACAACCTGAAAAAGAGACTTGGCGAAATGCAGCTAAATCTCGAAGTGACAGACGAGGCAAAAGATTTGATTATAGAGAAATCTTACGACTCAAATTATGGCGCAAGACCGCTCAAGAGATATCTTCAGAGCAATCTTGAAACATTGATAGCAGAACAAATTATAAGAAATAATTATTCAGCTGGTGATGTTCTGAAGATAGGTTCTTCTTCGGGAAAACTCGTGTGTAATTGAACGTTTTTCTAATTCAATGCGACAATAGTAGCAGTGTTTAATCTGGGCTACCTTTTTCCAGATTTAATTCTGCTACTTTTTTCTTTACGCAAAAATTTATTGAGAGCATAATAATGGCTTGTATTTTGAAAATATCCTTGCGTAGTATTTTTGCTTACCACATCATCTAATTGTTGCACGAGATACATGAGTCTGTTATAATATTATTGAAAAGCACAATATTATGATCATGTATCGTCGAATTAACTCTGTTTATTATGGGGACTCTATGAAAAAATATTTGCTCTTTTTTTATCTTTTTTTCTTTTATTGGGATTTGTTTCTTGCACGATTGAACAGAATACAAAAATAGTTCATGGTATTAACGATAGAGAGAATACAGA
>CADAXH010000077.1 GCA_902791785.1 uncultured Ruminococcus sp.
GAAGCAAAAGAAAAAGTCGAAGTCCAGAATGAAAACCAGACTCTTGCAACAATTACATTCCAGAATCTCTTCAGAATGTACCACAAGCTCTCAGGAATGACCGGTACCGCTCTGACCGAAGCTGACGAATTCAGGGAGATTTACGGACTTGATGTCGTGGAAGTACCGACAAACAAGCCGATGATCAGGAATGACAGAAACGACCTTGTCTACAAAAACATCAAGGGAAAATATGACGCAATAGTAAAACAGATAAAAGACTGCAATGAAAAGGGACAGCCGGTGCTCGTCGGTACAATTTCCGTTGAAAAGTCCGAACAGCTTTCCGCAATGCTCAAGAAGGCAGGAATAAAGCACAACGTGCTGAATGCGAAATACCATGAAAAAGAAGCTGAAATAATTGCTCAGGCCGGAAAATTCGGAGCTGTTACAATTTCAACGAACATGGCAGGACGTGGTACGGATATCATGCTCGGAGGAAACCCCGAATTCCTTGCCAAGAATGAACTGAGAAAAAAGGGCTACAATGAAGAACAGATCCTGACAGCTACAGGCTCGGCTCAGGATATCCCCGAAGACATAGCTGAAGCAAGAAACATCTTCAATGAAAAACTTGCCGAATTCAAAAAAGAACTCGCGCCGGAAGCTGAGAAGGTGAAGGAGGCGGGAGGCCTGTTTATTCTCGGTACCGAAAGACACGAGTCAAGACGTATAGACAACCAGCTGAGAGGCCGTTCAGGCCGTCAGGGTGACCCCGGCGAGAGCAGATTCTTCCTTTCCCTGGAAGACGATCTCATGAGACTGTTCGGTTCTGAAAGAGTCATGGGAATGGTCGACAGACTCGGACTTCCCGAAGACGAGCCAATTGAGGCGAAGCTCATAACCAATACAATTGAAAATGCACAGAAGAGACTTGAAGGCGAGAACTTCTCAAGACGTAAGACTGTCCTTGACTACGACGACGTCATGAATCAGCAGAGAGAAATCATCTACAAGCAGAGAAGACAGGTTCTTGACGGAGACGACATAAGCGGAACAATCGACGAGATGGTTCTGTCTGCAGTTCCGAACGCAATGCTGCTCTGTCAGGAAGACGGAAAGCTCATAACCGAAGAAGTCAAGGCGAGACTGTTCTGGATCCTTCTTAAAGAGGACGACATTAGTGAGAATGTAAAACCGAAAGATCTCGAAGAAAAACTCCAGAAGAGAGTCGAGGATGTTTACGCCGCCCAGAAGGAAAGATTCGGAGAACATTTTGCCGAACTCACCAGAATTGCTCTTCTCAGGGCAGTGGATACGTCATGGATGCAGCACCTCGACGCAATGGACGATCTGAGGGACGGAATAGGTCTGTCTTCATACGCACAGAGAAACCCGCTTGTTGAATACAGAATTCACGGAAGTGAAATGTTTGACGAGATGATTGAAAAAATCAGGGAAGACACAACAAGATTTGTTTTGTTCGCAAGACCTGCTGACGAAAACAAAAGTGCCGAAACATCCCAGAAAAGAGTTGAAGGAGTCAGGAACATAGGCGGAAAAGACGCCAAAAAGACTCCTTTTGTAAGAAAAGTTTCAGACAAAGTGGGCAGAAATGACCCGTGTCCGTGCGGCAGCGGAAAGAAGTACAAGAACTGCTGCGGAAGATAATACAATGCTGCGGCAACTGCCGCAGGAATAATACAGGAAAGGAGAAATGAATCAGAAGATTCAGAAAAGCATTATGGGATTTGGAATAATGGTTCTGGGCTGTCTGTTTCTGGCGACGGCCAGATATTCCGGATTGGATCTTTTGCCGGATTTCATAGGATTTTTGATTCTGTTTAAAGGTATTTCCGTTGCAGACAAGTACTGCGATCACTTTAAACTGTCAAAGAAACTGTCTCTTGCAGGGATAATTGTTTCATTTGTGTATTTTGCCCTTCAGCTTGCATCTTTTTTCAAGCTGTTCAGTGCCGACAGACTCATGAACTACATAGGAATCGCGCATTCCATATTCGTATTTGTTTTTTTGAACGCTCTGTTTATTTCTCTCAAAGGCATCGCAGAACAGACAGATTGCGGAATGCTTGCTCTCAGGGCAAAAATAGGGACATGGATTTCCCCGTTCCTGTTCCTTTTGGCAAGATTTGCTTATGTCTATTCACTTGAAAACACAGGACTGGATGCGATGTTTGCAAACAATATCCAGATCGCGTCCATGGTAGCGGAACTCCTGTTTGATCTGTACCTTCTGATTCTGATGTTCTCGTTCTACATGACTATATGTCTTGAAGGCGACGAAGACATGCACAGCAGAAGAAAGTCCAGGATTCCGAACCCTGTCGAAATATATGAGAAGGGAAAAAACAAATACAGCAATGGCAGACGCAAAAAGAAATAAGAGGGAAGGAAAAGATCTCGGTTTATCCAATCTTCTGATCGGCATTCTTTTCCTGATCAATCCTTACTATGGCGTCATTGATATTCTTCCCGACTTCATAGGAATGGTCCTCATATACAGGTCCATTGAGAAACTTGCCGATCTGGACGAAAGACTGCACGATTCAAAAAAGAACATACTGGCAGCCACATGGGTCAGTGTCGCAATGTTTTTTGCCATGGGAATGGGAATATTCTCAGGGGGCATGGACAAGACCACGACGCTGACAATAATGCTCGCATCACATATTGTATACTGCATTCTGCTCATACCCGGATTCAGGAACCTGTTTGCTGCGCTTGAGTACGGAGACATCAGGAAAAACAGCGAGAAAGTGGAGCAGAAAGACAGCAACCCCGGAATAATAAGTGCCGTATTCCTTGTCGTAAGAGGAATATGCGCATTTGCACCATGGCTGTCCGCCCTCGGATACAGAGACGAATTCAACAGCAAAAGTGCAATGCATATCTTCCTGATTGCAGCTGCCGGAGTTGTATCGCTTGTTTTCGGAATCATCTGGTTTTCGAATGTGCGAAAATACATGAAGGCGTTCTTCAGGGACAGGGAAATGGTGGAATATTTCTACAACAGATACCAGAATGAGATTGCATGCGACAAAAATCTCTGGTTCAGAAGAGGAATATCCAAGTTTACTATATATTCTCTTGTCGGGTATTTCTTCACCCTAAGCATACCGCTTGACGGCTACTATTTCATGCCTGAGTTCCTGTTTGCTTTATTCATGTTCCTTGCATTCAATTCAGTAAAGGATTATCCGGGAAACAAAAAGAGAATCCGCACAAGTTTAATATGCTTTGGCATTCTGTCTCTTCTGAGATATTCTGCAATGCTGTTTTACTCTGTCACATATGAGTTTATTTCATCTCCGTACGACGGAAGACTCTCAAGTCCGGTCAAGTTCTGGATTGTTTATGCAATAATAGCCGTGCTGACGGCAGCATCCTGCGCTTTTATGATTGTTCTGTCAGTTGAGCATCACAGGTTCAGAAACCACATGATAGTCGAGAGTGTGGGAAAAGCAAACAATGAGTCAGTTTACAGAGACGAAATGGACGAAGCCAGAAGAAAGGAACTCAGACACAAGTCAATCGCAGTTCTGGTGCTTCAGATAATATATGCAGTGGCGACCGTAGCTACAACAATGATGATTCCGTTCGGAGAGGTATCCGACGCATTCGGACTTCAGTGGCTGTACAGGATGCTGCTTTTGGCAGCCGCCATGATCGGAATATATGCGGTTTCGCTCTCAATCAGCAGCGAAGCTGCAAGGATTAAATAGGTGAAACATATGGAAGAAAAAAACAATTCTCCGGAAATCGAAGAAAACAAAGACCAATTGAACAGAGACGGTATTTCTGACGAATCAGCAGATGTCGGGAATAACGAAAAGGCAGAAATGACAGATTTGCCTGAAGAAGACGGAAGCGAAGAGCAGAACATGAATCAGGATGAGCAGGTCTCTGACAGTGAAGACGAAACAGAATCAACTGAAACTGTGGAAAACGAAACAGAACCTGAAGATTCACGTGAAAAAACGAGAAAGAGTATTTTTGACATTGCCGAAATTACGGTTACTTCAATTGTAATGGTATTCATAATAGTTTCATTCGTATTCAGGCTGGCAAGCGTAAACGGATCTTCCATGTATCCTACACTGAAAGACAAAGAGATACTCGTTCTGAGCAACCTGTTCTATGAGCCGAAGACCGGTGACATAATTGTGTTCCAGCAGAGTGATGTAGAGAACAGACTTTTTGACTATCCTCTGGTCAAAAGAGTAATTGCAACTGAAGGCCAGACAATTGAAATTGATTTCGACAACTGGATTGTAAAAGTTGACGGAGTTGCACTTGATGAAGACTATGTGAACTACATCAAGGGCGCAAGCATGAAGAGGCTTGATCTCCGCGACGGAAAAATAGTCGTCCCGCAGGGATGCCTGTTCGTCATGGGAGACAACAGAAACAATTCAACCGACTCCAGGGATTCAAGAGTTTCGTTCATCAGAAAAGACGAAGTCATGGGAAGAGCTCTGTTCAGGGTTTTCCCGCTGACTAAAATTGGTGTTCTTGGAAAATAAGATATTTTGGTGCGCAATTTTTGCGCACTAACGAAAATTCGAAGCGCAAAATTTGCGCATTGTTTGTTGACAATGTGCGCAAATTGTGTTAAAGTTGCTATGGAGGTGATTATTGTGAATGAATTCAAAATAATAAGGGATTCCATGGGATTAAGCCAAATCGAGGCTGCAAAAATGCTCGATGTTTCGCGCAGGACATATCAAAACTATGAGAAAATGGATGATTGCTCCAACTTGCGATATAGATATGCACTAAACATTTTCAAAGAAATATCCAAGGTTGATGAGAATCACGGGATAATACCAAAAGACAAAATTGTAGGCGTTGCAAATGAAGTGTTCAAAAGATTTGATGTTAAATCTTGCTTCTTGTTCGGGTCATATGCAAAGGACAAGGCAACCGAATCAAGTGATATTGATTTGGCAATTGATTCAGATATAACAGGACTTGATTACTTTGGTCTTGTTGAGGAATTGAGAGAGCGCTTACACAAAAAAATCGATTTGTTGACCTTTAGATCTCTAGAAAATAATCCTGCTATGTTGTTGGAAATATTGAGAGATGGGATAAAAATATATGGATAACGTAAAAGATGATAGATATTATTTGAACAAAATAGTCGATGATGTCTCTTTTGTTATAGATGTTACCAAAGACTTGAGTCTGGACGAGTTTTTGGGCAATGAACTGATTAATAGTGCAGTGAATTTTAAATTTGTTCAAATATCCGAGAGCGCATCAAAATTATCCGAGAATGTTATTGTAAAAAATTGCGATATTCCTTGGCAAAAAATCAAAGGTTTGAGAAATAGAATTGTGCATGATTACGAAAATGTGTTCTTGGATGTTTTGTACAATACCATTAAAAATGATTTTCCGCAATTTTTGTCTCAAATAAAAGGTGCACAGGTATAGGATTTATTTATGATTGTTAAGATTTGTGCAAACAAGAGCATTCACGATGCTAAGATGTGTATTGAGGCAGGTGCGGATATAGCAGGAATACTTGTAGGCCAGGCGCACTCAAGCGAAGATTTCGTGGATCCCGTGACGGCATCGAAGATAGCACAGTACTGCAAGGGAAAAATAGAAGTTGCAGTCGTAACACATCTGAAGGATGCTAAGAGTATTGTAAATATATGCAGAACAGTCGGCAATTCAGTGCTCCAGCTCCATTCAGACATCGATGAAAATGAAGTGGAAAAAATAGTCGGTGCTCTACCCAAAATGAAACTGATAAGACTGGTGCAGGTTACCCCCGAAGGTGAAATACTGACGGACATAGACTCTGTCAGGTACGCTGACTGCTTCATTATAGACAGCTGCAACAGGCTTACGGACCAGGTGGGTGGAACAGGTCTTACCCATGATTGGAACATAGACAGAAAGGTCGTAATGACCGTAAGAAAGCCCGTCATCATTGCAGGAGGACTTACTCCCGACAATGTCGCCGAGGCCATAAAGATAAGCAGACCTGCCGGCGTTGATGTCAACAGCGGCTGCAAAAACGAAAAAGGAATCAAAGACAGAAACAAAGTTATATCATTCGTAAGAAACGCAAAAAAGGGTTAATAAATGGAAGGATTAAGCAGTGCTGAAGTTAAAAAGAGAATAGACGAAGGTCAAGTCAACAGGGATAAATCCAACAAAACCAAATCTGTCGGCAGAATTATTGCGGACAACTTTTTTACGTACTTCAACATTCTTAACCTGGTGCTCGGAATTG
>CADAXH010000078.1 GCA_902791785.1 uncultured Ruminococcus sp.
CCATGAAGTATAATGCAATTGAAGGCAAAATGAATTCAAAATAAACAATCTGGGTTCATATTACAATAAGCAAAAAAGAGTGGACACAACCAAACTTTTGTGATAAAGTTATCCCAGAGGTGATTGGTTTGGTTCAGGTTATAATTTTTGTTATTCTGATTGCATCTGTTGTTGTTTCAATTTTTCTTTTCAGAGAAAAAAGTGTTTTTTCCAGGGTACTGATGCTTTGTTTTGTCCCTGTCTCTTACGCATTATCTGTTCTTCTTGCGAGAATAGGAACATGGAATTTCATCTCTGATGCGATAGCATCGCTAATTATCAGAAAAGCTAATATTACCGATCTGACTGATGCCTCCAGTTCTCTGGACACAGGCATTCTCGAAGTCATTTCGTTTGTATTCGTGCACATTTTCATAGTAGTTGTCTTCGTTGCACTTCTTTTCGGATTCCGTTTTCTTGTTAAATACCTTGATTCGAAAAAAGAAAGAAACAAAAACAGAATAGCAGTGGCGGTATTGTCCGGTGTCTTTTCGTTCTTTGTATGCCTGCTTTCAATTCTGCCACTTTCACTGACAGCAAATATATCCGAAGAAACAGTAAACAGCAAATATTCTGAGCAGTACAGATCTTCAAGCGTATCGGGAACATATTCGGTGCTGAGTGAAATATATAGCGCACTTGAACCAGATTCCCCGCTCGGATTTGTTTGTACCTATACCGGAATCAGGCCCATTCATGATGCTACAACGTCAATATTGTCAGGAAGAACAGTAACCACAAACGAGGGTGAAAAGAAGGATGTGAACTGCACATTATTCGGGAACCTCATTCTCAGAGACACTTTCGATGTGCTGGTAATTACAGATAAGTTCGACAAACACGAAATACTGAATATGACTAATGTTGTTCAGGCATACAATGTCCTGGACAGCATCAAAAAGAATTCTACTCTTCACGACGTCGCAGATGAACTCTCAAAGCACTACTTTGTTGACGTTTTGACCGAAAAAGACAAATATAAAATCGTAATATACCTTATTATTCAACTCTACCTGAAAGGATGATTTTTTTATGAAACTATCTGTCTGTTCCGGAGGATACACAAGATTCTTCATTCACGACTCGAGCGAGGCCCTCAGATACTATGCAAGTCTGGGCTATCAGGCAATTGACCTGTCTATAGACAATGCATATGAAGGACTTCTGGATGACCCTGACGGTTCGCATGCAAAAACAATCAAGAAAGTTGCAAAGGAGTGCAATCTTCTGCTCTACCAGGCACATGCCCCCGGAGCAAATGAACCAACAAACCCGAAACTGGCAAAAGACATTGCAAAAGCTATCGAAGTGTGCGGATATCTTGACATCGAGAATCTTGTCATCCACCCATTTATGGCCGACGATGTTTCTCAGGCAATTCCTTTGAATGTCGAATATTTTTCGCAGTTCATTCCTCTTCTGGATAAAACGGGCGTCAAGCTCTGTGCCGAGAACCTTGGCAATTTCAATGATGTCCGCCACTATTTCAAAACCGCAGAAATGCTGAATGCACTTGTGGAAAAATTCGGCAAGAAATATATGAAGGTGTGCTGGGATACCGGTCACGGCAACCTGACAAATCAGGATCAGTACGAAAATGTAACGAAAATCGGGGATAACCTAGGCTGCGTTCATGTTCATGACAACTACTACCCAATATTTGTTCCGGGCGAACAATACGCTTTCGACGCTCACAACTTCCCTCTGTTCGGAAACATAAACTTTGACGCATTCATTCAGGCATTGATAGACATAGGTTACAAAGGCACATTCAATCTTGAGACGGATACTCCGAACAGACGTGGACACAGGGACTTTGTCTACAATGGCGAAGTGACTCTCAAACTCAAGCCAATCCCATTTGAAATAAGAAGAAAATCCGATGAGATGCTCTTCTACATAGGAAAGTACATGCTCGAGACTTACGGTCTCTGGGAAGATTAATCACAAATACAGCAAAAAAGCGCCGATTTCAGCAAAGACTGATTTCGGCGTTTTTTGCAATGTGTTTTTCTATGTTAGTTTTGTTTTTTCTTTTTGATTACTATTATTACTACTACAACAGCTGCTGCGACAACTACAACTGACACGATTGTTATTATAATCGGAACAATGCTGTTTCCGGATTTTTTGAGTGCCTCTTCAGCTGCAGCAAGTTTTTCAAGCACTTCTTTCGGAACAAGTTTTTTCTGTTCTTCTGTCAGTTCCTCGTATGCTTTTCTTGCCGCCTCAATGGCATCTTTGTCATTTGGTGTAATTTTGTTTGCGTCCGGAAGAGAAAGGATGGCTGTAATCACATCTGCCGCTTTGAGTTTGTCGACGATTTCCTGCGGAACGAGCAATTTTTGCGCATCTGTCAGTTTGTCAAAAGCATCCATTGCGGCTTTGACAGCATCTTTATCTGCAGAAGTGAGTTTGTCGCAATCAGGCAAAGTTACAACAGCTAGTGTAACTTCTGAAGCTATTAGTTTGTCGACTATCTCAGGTGGAACCAGTTTCTTCTGTTCGTCTGTAAGTGCCTCATACGCCTTTTTGGCTGCTTCTATTGCTTCCTTGTCGTCAGGTGTAATCTTATCAATCATAGGCAGCGAGTCTATATCGACTGCAACATCGTATGCGAGCAGTTTGTCTGCGATTGCAGGAGGAACAAGTTTTTTCTGTTCATCTGTGAGTTCGTCATATGCTTTTTTCGCTGCTTTTATGGCCTCTGCATCATCAAGTGAAAAATCTTCATTTCCTATTACTTTGACAATTTCTTCTATATTTTCGTCGGCATTCTCATCACCCGATGACACCAGACTCAAAAATACAAATTCGGGCATGTAAGTCCACTTTCTATAAATAGGTGTACCATCCTGACCCTTAATACAATCATCGTAATGCCATTCAACAAGCGCATAATCAGTATCCAAATATAACATTTTTAAAGGTTTATGCATGGAAACACTGGGTATTGGGAATTCGTATCCGTCAAAGTTGAAGATGTAACCGAAATCCGCTTCCAACGCAAAATAGCCTAGCACAAGATTCCCACCAAAATGAGCTTCAATCTGATATTGCGGATCAACCCCTTCTACCGGATAATCATGAGACCAGAATGAATTCGTTATTGTGTAGTGGGCATCGGAAGGCACTGTTATTTCAGGCTTCGATGTATCAACTGATCCGATTGTAGGCAGCTTTATATCAGGATACACAAAATTAATTTCTTTTAGCCAGATTGCATATACTGTTATGTCTCTTGTCACAGGTGTTTCAAATAAACCTCTGTCAACAAAACTGACAGACCGGTATTCGCTTGCGGACTTCATTTCAGAAAGTGGTTTTGTGTGATAACATGCGATTATGTATCCGTCTTTTGTCCATGTATACGTGCTGAACGGCTGCAGGGTATCATACAGACTTGCACCATCTTCAACTTCAACCACGATATCATCCATATGTCCACCCATGTCAATGGTAACATTGTGTCCGCCCTTTTGGGTGTTTACATAGAGAACAACTGTTGTTTCGCCATCTCCGATTATCGTAAAATTGAAAAGTGCAATTTTTTCTCCTTTTTTCACTTTCACCGGTGAGTCAGGACAATCCAGAACATATGCAAAACCTTTGTCTGACAAACCTATCAGTTTTCCCATATCGCCATGTGTTGCGCTTGCACCTTTAATTTGAACCTTGCTGCTGTCAAATACAGCTCTCAGAGACAAATATGTGAGTTCGAGATCTTCAGGAGCGACAAACTGTAAGTATACGTGATCTTCTCCAACCTTATATACCTGGGCGGGAATATCCGGGCAAAAATCAGACGTACCGGAAAGTTTAAGGGTCTTTTCCTGTGGTTCTGTCAAATCTTCTCCGGAAGGAGTTATTGTTGTAGTAACAGAATATTCATCTTTGTGTTCTTTGTTTACAATGCCGTCTCTAACAACGAAAATCACATTGTCAGTCGGTGCGCTTTCGGCATAATCACTTCCCTGCGGCTCACCTTCGGAAACCAGTGTGAGTGTTATTACCTGGAGATCGATGTTAGCCATTCCGAAATCATTTGAATAAACCTGGAAAGGAATTCTCACAAGGACAATATCTCCGTTCTGTGCATTGAATGCATTGGCGCTGCCCATATAGTGGAGCGTCATTCTTCCGCGACCTTCCGTTTCGGATTCGGCCCATGGTTCGAAGTAATACTCACCATATTCGGATATGTCAGGTATTACATTAATCTGCTCACCCACCGTTCCGGGTGTTTCATCGGGAAATGAATCGACAAACTCGAGAGATTCTTCATCGTATGTGAGTTCGAAATCAAATTCTGAAATCTTGTATCCTGGAGCACAGATTCTGTATTCAGCAATAATAATGTGCTCTTCCTCGTCCCCGAAATAGCGTGCTATTGCGTCATATCCTGTCAATGCTGCCGGGAAGAAATTTGAAGTCTCTTCGATCACCAGCTCGTATCCTTCGTATATCGAAGCAGCATTTACAGTTGTCAAAAGAAACGCGACGAGAAGTACATAGATAAAGATATGTGTCAATGTATTAACCGGTTTTCTCATTGTTTTTTCCTTTGCGTGCTTTTTTGGAATTCTTATAGCGTCATGGCAGATAACGCCACTACGTTTCAAGACAGAAATATTGTAGCATATATGTCCGAAAAAAACAAATACATGAGCAAGTCAGATTAATACCCGGCTTTTTTCAAATGTCGACATTACTGCTCAAAAGTCCAAACTATTGACATTTGCAATATTATTTACTAAAATATACCAAACAAAAATATTATAAAAGGCAGATGACAATGAGTTCTGACAGCGACGGTAGTTACCGAAGTACCAATTCAATAGATCAGTAACACTCTCCAAACCTGGATTAATATACAGGCTTGGATTTTTTTGCCTTAATTTAGGAGGATTGTTTTTTATTATGGACGTGCCTTTATGGTTGCAGGTTATATTACAGCTCCTGCTCCAATTTATTCTCATCTTTTTGAATGCGGTGTTCGCATGTGCCGAAATCGCCGTCATTGAAATCAAAGGTACAAAATTAGACAAACTGGCTGAAGACGGAAACAAGAAAGCCAGATCACTCAAAAAACTGGTGGACAGACCGGAAAAATTCCTGTCCACAATTCAGGTTGCAATTACTCTGTCAGGTTTCCTCGCCAGTGCATTTGCTGCCGAAAACTTCAGCGTTTATATAGTTAATGCCCTCAGTGGAAAAATCGGGATGTCGGACGGACTCATCAATACCATTTCCGTCATTCTCATCACACTCATTCTCTCTTATATAACCCTTATATTCGGAGAACTCGTTCCCAAAAGACTTGCAATAAAGAATCCTGTCAGGGCTTCCCTGGCACTTACAGGCATTGTAAGATTCGCTTCAATCATATTTGCTCCACTGGTCAAACTTCTTTCGCTCTCTACGAACGGTGTTCTGAGACTCATGAAAATTGATCCGAACGCGGACGACTCGGACGTTTCGGAAGAAGACATACGAATGATGGCTGATGCAGGTTCAGAGAGCGGTTCAATTGACGAAGAAGCGAATGAGATGATTCAGAACGTTTTCGAATTTGATGACATCACAGTCGGAGAAATATCCACTCACAGAACAGAAATAATTGCGCTGTTCCAGGAAGATTCCGATGAGGACTGGGCAAAGACCATTGATGAGGAAATACATACATTCTACCCTGTGGTCGATGAGGATCTTGACCATATAACAGGCCTTCTTGTGGCTGAAAAGTATTTCAGACTGAAGGACAAATCCAGGGCAAATGTTCTCGCAAATGCTGTTGAAAAGCCAAAATATGTCGCACAGGTAATGAAAGCCGACATGCTTTTCAAAGAGATGAAAAAGGAACAGAAAACAATTGCCATTGTCGTAGATGAATATGGCGGAACCTACGGAATCATCACCCTCAACGACCTGATTGAAGAAATAGTCGGAGATTTCAACGAGAGTGAAGATGATGCGGAGATCTATGTGAAAGAATCAGGCGACGGCTACCTTGTTTCAGGTCTGTCGGAAAAAGAGACTTTCGAAGAACTTTTTGACATTGATCTTGAATCCGATGCTGCAACAGTGGGAGGATGGGTAACTGAAAAACTCGAGCAGATACCTGACGTCAAAGACGAATTCGTATATGACCACATAAAGGTTGTCGTGACG
>CADAXH010000079.1 GCA_902791785.1 uncultured Ruminococcus sp.
TGAACTGCTGAGAAAAAAAGGATACAGGATTACAGACGAAAATATATACGACGGACTGAAATCGGTTTACTGGCCGGGCAGGTTTGAAGTTCTGATGAATTCTCCGACATTCATACTTGACGGAGCACACAATCCTCACGGTATGGAAGCTGCGGTCCAGAGCCTGAAAGCGGTCGGAAACGGAAAAAAATATGTCATAATCATGGGAGTCATGGCAGACAAGGAAGTTGACGCAATGGTTAAACTTCTGTTGCCTGTCTCATCGAAATTCTTTACAGTAAGACCAGACAATCCGAGAGCAATGGAAGCCGGGGCGCTCGCCGAACTGATCAGACAGTGCGGCGGAGAAGCAGAGAGTGCGGAAAGCACCGACGACGCTGTCAAAAAGGCCGTTGAGTTTGCCGGTGAAGAAGGAATGGTTTCTGCCATCGGGTCGCTGTATTTTTCATCCGACGTGAGAAAGTCCGTCACAAAAATATATCCGGAAAAAATATTGAGAAGGTGAGCTATGGAAAACAGATTGTTGCTGGAAAACGAAATCAGCGTGAAATACTGTACAAGCGGGACAAAGGAATATCCACAGAATGACTCGATATCTGTTGTCAAACTGCCTTTCGAACTCTTTATTTCAGTGCATTCGGGCGCAGTTACGTATATAAGCTCGGGGAAAATGACCAGAGTTACAGAAGGCGAGACAGTACTTGTTCCTCTTGACAGCGAATATTCGCTGAACATAGACGAAGGATCCAGACTCTCATACGTGGCAGGTGCGTTCAACATATACACAAATCTCAGGATGCTCTACCTGTTTGATCTGCCTCTGAAAATCTCGGGCGATGACGGAAAGGAAATATGCAGACTCAGTCTGGATATTGCAAAACTTTCCATTTCAAATGAGTTTACAACAATGAGGCTTGAAAACGCAGTCAAAGTAAAGAATGCAATGACGACAATATTTTCCATTGCTCTTGATCATTCCGTTTTCTCAAACCAGAGATGGGAACTGATGTCGAGTTATGAAAAAATATCTCCCGTACTCAGATATATTGACGATCACCTTCACGAACAGATTCTGCAGGAACAGCTTTCGTCAATGATGAAGATGTCACCGGATTCTTTCTACAGACTTTTCAAAAAACTGACAGGCTATGCGCCTAAGGAATACATTATTTCGGAGAGAATCAAGGCGGCAAGGGAGATGCTTGTGTTTTCGCCGATGTCAATCGGGGAGATTTCTGAACTTGCCGGTTATGACAATCAGTTGTATTTCTCAACACTGTTCCGCAAGAAATACCTCATGGCACCAACTGAATACAGAAAGGCGGTGGCCAGAATCATATGAGGGAAAAGGGAAATGTTGAAGAAATAAGGGATATAAAACTGTTTCTGTTTGATCTTGACGGCACCCTGTATCTGGGAGAGCAGCTCTATTCTTTCACAAAGGAGCTTCTCGGTGAAATCAGGAGACAGGGAAAGCACTATTTGTTTATGACGAACAATTCGTCCAGAGGTGTCGACGCCTATGTCGCAAAGATGAAGAGGCTTGGAATCGAGTCAACCGAAGAAGACTTCATCACAAGTGTGATGGCGACGTCAGCATATGTGAACAAAAACTATCCGGGCCTTAAATTTTATGTTGCGGGCACAGAGTCGTTCAAAAAGGAACTCAGGGAATCCGGGGTCAATCTTACTGATGAGTATTCAGACGATGTACAGGGAGTTATTCAGGGATTTGACACGGAGCTGACATTTAAAAAGCTGGACGATGTTTCAAAGCTTCTTACACTGAAAGACATTCCGTTTATTGCTGCAAATCCGGATTATGTATGTCCGACGGAATACGGATTTGTTCCGGACTGTGGGTCAGTCTGCGGGATGCTTAAGAATGCTACGGGAAAAGAACCGTACTACATAGGAAAACCGAGACCGGAAATGGTGTATTTTGCAGTTGACAGGATTCACAAAAAAGACACCGGAGTCTGCATAGATAACACAATGGTCGTAGGCGACAGGATGTATACGGATATAGCCAGCGGGATTAACGCAAAAGCAAAAACATGCCTTGTGCTCTCCGGTGAGACAACGGAGGAACAGGCATACAACAATGATTATAAAATAGACTACATACTCAGGGATTGCGGAAGAATTCTTGAGGAATTAAAAAGAGGTGCAGTATGACATACGATGTTGTGGTTGTCGGTGCCGGAGTGGTTGGATCACTCACGGCTCGTGAATTGACCAGGTATAAGCTTAAAGTTTGTTTGCTCGAATCCGAAGCGGATGTTGCAATGGGTGCTTCAAGAGCGAACAGCGCGATTGTACATGGCGGTTACGATCCGGTTCCGGGAACACTCAAAGCAAAACTTAATGTTGAGGGAACAGTCATGATGGAGGGTTTGTGCAAAGAACTCGACGTCGGGTACAGAAAAAACGGCAGCATGGTTGTTGCTTTCAGTGACGAACAGCTCGAGCATGTGAAAATGCTCAAGGAAAGAGGAGAAAAAAACGGAGTAAAGGGATTGTCTGTTATCTCCGGAGACGAAGCGAGAAAACTCGAACCTCAGCTGTCAGACACAATCGTAGGGGCATTATTGTGCACAAGCAGCGGAATAGTCTGTCCTTACAATCTTGCAGTGGCTGCTGCAGGAAACGCAATGGACAACGGCGCAGATCTGAAATTGAACTTCAGAGTTACCGGAATATCTGACGATGGTGACAAATATGTCGTCACAAGCGAAAAAGGCGAAAAAGTAGAAGCAAGATATATAGTAAATGCAGCAGGACTTGGTTCAGATGCGGTTGCTGCTCTTCTCGGAGATGACAAGTGGCATCTTACAGCTAAAAAGGGAGAGTACATGCTTCTTGACAAAGCTGACGGAAAGATGGTTGACAGAACAATCTTCCAGACTCCTACAAAGGCAGGAAAGGGAATTCTTGTCACACCGACAGTCGACGGAAACCTGCTGACGGGACCAACATCAGAAAAGACGGAAAAAGGCGACAAGTCAACTACTCTTGAAGGACTTGACAAAATTAAGTCAACAGCTGTTCTGTCGGTTCCAAAAGTTGATTTCAGGGATGTTATAACAAGCTTTTCAGGACTGAGGGCTTCATGCGACGAAACAGATGATTTCGTTATCGAACAGTCAGAAAAATCCAAGAGAGCGGTTCATGCAGTCGGAATTGATTCTCCCGGTCTTTCAGCCTCTCCTGCAATTGCAGTCTATATCGTGGAACTGCTGAAAAAGGCAGGAGTGAAACTCGAAAGAAACGAAAAATTCAATCCAAACAGAGTTTCATGTTCACACTTCAGGCATTTGTCAAACGAAGAAAAGAACGAGTGGATAAAGAAAGAACCTGCATACGGCAGAATCATCTGCCGCTGTGAAAATGTTACGGAAGGCGAGATTCTTGCTGCTTTGAGACAGAATCCGAAGGCTACAACACTTGACGCTGTCAAGAGAAGAACAAGAGCCGGAATGGGAAGATGTCAGGCGGGATTCTGCACTCCGTTCACAACAGGTCTGATTGCTCAGGAATTGGGCATTGAAGAAACAAAAGTAACAAAGTTCGGTGAAGGTTCAGAACTTCTCATCGGTGAAAGAAAGTGAGTTGCGGCATGTTGAAAAGAGATATAGTTATTGTTGGCGGTGGTCCTGCGGGATGTGCTGCAGCAGTTGCTGCATTTGATGCGGGAACAAAAGACATTCTTGTGATCGAAAGAGACGAAAGCCTTGGCGGAATACTGAAACAATGCATCCACAACGGATTCGGTCTTCACAGATTCGGAGAGGAACTCACCGGTCCTGAATACGCGGACAGATACAAAAACATGGTTATTGAGAGAGGAATTGACTACATGGTTAAAACCATGGTTCTCTCGATTGAATACGGTCACGACAATACTAAGATAGTGACAGCAATGAATTCTGAAAACGGAGTTTTTGCAATTGAAGCAAAAGCAGTGATTCTCTGCATGGGCTGCAGAGAAAGAAGCCGTGGGCAGCTTAATATTCCTGGCGACAGACCGGCAGGAGTATATACCGCAGGTACAGCCCAGAGATTCATAAATATCAAAGGCGAAATGCCCGGTAAAAACGTGGTCATTCTCGGATCAGGTGACATAGGACTGATTATGGCAAGAAGAATGACGCTTGAAGGTGCAAACGTAAAAGTAGTATGCGAACTTATGCCTTACTCTGGAGGACTCAACAGAAACATAGTCCAGTGTCTGAACGATTTCAATATTCCTCTGAAACTCAGTCACACGATTGCCAAGATTCATGGTAAAAACAGAGTTGAAGGCGTAACGATCGCCAAAGTCGATGAAAGACTGAGAGTTATTCCTGAAGAAAGCGAATATGTCGAGTGTGATACGATTCTGCTTTCGTGTGGTCTGATACCCGAAAATGAACTTACCAAAGGTGCAGGCATTTCTCTTGACAACGTTACCAAGGGAGCTGTGGTCAACCAGGATAGGGAAACAGAAAAAGACGGCGTTTATGCTTGCGGAAACGTTCTCCACGTTCACGATCTGGTTGATTACGTTTCAGAAGAATCCGACATTGCAGGAAAAGCAGCTGCAAAATATGTTCAGAACGGTTGCAGAAATGCAGACAGAATAAAGACAATCACAGTTGAAAAACAAGGTGCCGTAAGGTACACGGTTCCACAGAGAATTGACGTCAGCGAAAACCAGGAAGACGTCAAGGTATATTTCAGGGTAGGAGCAGTTCTTAAAGACGTTAGTCTTGTGGTCAGAAACGGCGACCAGGAACTTATGCGAATCAAAAAGAGAAAAGTGGCTCCTGGCGAAATGGAAACTGTTAAAATTAAAGGAAATATGTTGATTGATTCCGACAGGATTTCAATCAGTGTGGAATGATTGGGGGGAGCAGTATGAAAATTGGTGAAACAAAAGAATTGATTTGCATTAATTGCCCTATGGGCTGTAACCTTACCGCCACTATGACAGAATCTGGGCTGAAGGTAACCGGAAACACCTGTCCCAGAGGTGAAAAATATGCAAATGAAGAACTGACCCATCCAACAAGAACATTGACCACAACTCTCAGAGTCAACAACAGAGAGGGCAAATATGTTCCTGTCAAGACAAATGGCCCGATATCCAAGGAAAAACTGTTTGAGGCAATGAAGGTGTTGTCAGAAGTCACAGTAAGCGCTCCGGTAAAGACAGGTGATGTGGTATTTGCATCGTTGTTTGGAGAGGCTGATGTTATAGCAACCGGCACTGTAGACTGACGGGAGGATTCTGGTTTGAAAAAAGCATTATCTGTAATTCTTTCCCTAATATTTGTTTTATTGATAGTCTCATGTTCTTCCAATGGCAGCAAGGAAGAAACCACAACTGCCGGAACAACAGAACAGACTACACAGGCAGAAACCACGACGCAGTTTGTTGAATATGTAGATGAAGAGGGAAGACTTGTTGTTGCAAATGCCAAATCACTCATGGAAAAACTCGATATGGGAATAAGAGTAACAAACGCCGCTTCTAATGCAAAGTATTACGTAGTAGACGAAAACGTTGGTATGATAACTTTTGATTTTGAAAACAAATCTTATGTTTTCAAGGGTTCAAAAGAGGTGAAGGATTTTTCTTTACTGAGCGGTGTCAGCGGTAGTGTTTCCAATTTCTATTTGATTGAAGTCCAGAATGAGGCATTGAAAGGTTATTTTACCGTCAATCAGTACGGAGATGGTGATAACGTGACTTCTACGGTTGTTTCATGGAAGTCTTACGAGGGAACAGAACATGAAGCATGGTATGTAATTGTATGCATGAAAGCTGTTTCTGAAAATGAGGTCAATGCATTGTTGACGAGAGTAATCGGAATATAGGAAAAAGAAACAAAAATGCGAAGAAATGCAAATGTTTTTCTTCACAAAAGATATTAAATGTGATATAATCCTTGGCTGGACAGGTAAATAGTCCAGCCAAATAATGGAGGTGTAGCTCAGTTGGTTAGAGCGCACGGTTCACATCCGTGAGGTCGCGGGTTCGAGTCCCACCTTCTCCACCATGAAAGAAACCTCTTTTGTCTACCACTACAAGAGAGGTTTCTTTTACACTTTTTTATGCTGCAATGATAAGAAGATAAAGAAATCGAC
>CADAXH010000080.1 GCA_902791785.1 uncultured Ruminococcus sp.
TCGGAAGAATGCTTGCGGAACTGAGCAAAGCAGACGTTTCTCTTGACAGGATTCAGGAAATAATGGCAGCTGAAGAAGAAAAAGACAAACCTGATGCAGTTGAACTTGACAAGATTGGTGACATTAGTTTCAACCATGTTTCTTATGGGTATGATGAGAGAGTCGTTCTTGACGATGTCAGCTTCACAATAAAAGAAGGTCAGACAATAGGCATTCTTGGCGGAACAGGGTCGGGAAAGACCACCATTATATCCCTTCTGGGAAGGCTGTATGACCTGGCTCCGGAATGCGGAAGCATTACTATAAACGGCGGCACTGATATTAGTGACGTAAAAGCGTCATGGCTGAGAAAGAACATAGGCATTGTAATGCAGGAGCCTTACCTGTTCTCAAGCACGCTGGGTGGCAATATTGCAATTTCCAAAAATGAGGCTTCTGAAGACGAAATAAGAACTGCTGCAAGAATTGCAAGTCTTGATGAAACAATTGAGCAGTTCAAAGACAAATACGAAACTTTTGTCGGCGAAAGAGGAGTCACACTGTCGGGAGGACAAAAACAGAGAGTCGCCATTGCAAGAGCTGTTCTTGCGGGTACACAGGTCATTGTGTTCGACGATGCGCTGTCCGCTGTGGATACTCAGACTGATGCCAAAATAAGAAAAGAGCTCGCAGTGCGTTTTTCAGATGCAACTGTTATTCTCGTCTCACACAGAATAACAACACTGATGAATGCAGATAATATTATAGTCCTCGACAAGGGAAAGATTGTCGAGCAGGGGACTCACGATGAACTTGTTGAAAAAGATGGTCTGTACAACACCATTTACAAGATTCAGAAGAGCGGATCGGAGGTGGAATGATGGATAATACTGATTACAAGTCCAAATCACTTCCTTTCTTTGGAATACCGAAACTGGCACCTTTCATCAAACCGTACAAAAAGAAAATGGCCCTGATGGTTCTGTTTGGAATTGCAGTGTCAGTTCTTGACGTACTGCTTCCTCAGTTCCAGAGGTATGCAATCAACCACATAACAGATGGCGTCTTTGAAAAGACGATTGTTACTTTTGTGGTCCTTTACGTCACCACCGTAATACTCGAGTGCACTACAAACTATTTGTCGTGTCTGTTCTCTGCAAATCTGGAGATTTCAATAGCAAGAGACCTGAGAAATGCGTGCTTTGATCACCTTCAGACATTATCATTTACATACTACAACCAGAACGGAGTTGGATACATTCACTCAAGAGTAATGAGCGACAACATCCGCATAGGCGAAGTTGTATCATGGGAACTCATGGGCGTTGTATGGAACATGTCATATGTCATCGGAACAATTGCTGTGATGTTTGCGACCAACGTCACTCTGACGCTGCTCGTTATAACAGTAATTCCGGTAGTGCTTCTGATGTTCTCAATCTTCCAGAAGAAGCTGGTTTTCTATCACAGAAAGATACGTGAAATCAACTCAAAGATTACGGGCAATTTCAATGAGGGAATTACCGGAGCAAAGACAATCAAAGCTCTTGTTGTCGAAGACAAGATGATAAACAAGTTCAACTCTGAAACTCAGAACATGAGAAGAACTTCAATAAACCACTCAAAAGTGAGAGGCTTGTTCGCATCAACTATCGTTTTTGCTTCTTCATTTGCACTTGCAGTTGTTTTGTGGCGAGGCGGCATACTGACAAATGAAGGCGTAATGGAACTCGGAACATACTCCGTCTTCATGTCATATTCACTGGGTATTGTTGAGCCTATCAGATGGCTTGTTGACTCGGTTTCCGGGTTTATAATGACCCAGGTAAACATTGAGAGAGTAACAAGACTGTTGAGCATTTCTTCTGATGTCAACGACACTGAGGAAGTAATCAAAATATACGGCGATACATTTGAAACAAAAAAAGAAAACTGGGAACCCCTCAAGGGCGACATAGAATTCAAGGATGTATCATTTATGTATCCGGACGGCAAAGAAACTGTCCTTGAACATTTCAATCTGAAGATCCCTCAGGGCACCACGCTTGCAATAGTTGGCGAAACGGGTGCCGGCAAGTCAACTCTGGCTAACCTTGTTTGCAGATTCTATGAACCGACCGAAGGTCAGGTGCTGATTGACGGAAGAGATGCCAGAGAAAGATCTCAGCAGTGGCTCCATTCAAACATGGGATTTGTGCTCCAGACACCTCACCTATTCTCAGGAAGCATCATTGACAATATCAGGTTCGGAAAACTTGATGCCACTGAAGAAGAAGTCATGGAAGCACTGAAAAGTGTTTCTGCTGAAGGAATCGTGGAAAAGGCTGAAAAGGGGCTCTACACCGATGTCGGTGAAGGCGGAGACTTTTTGTCCACAGGTGAAAAGCAGCTAATTTCATTTGCACGTGCCATTATTGCCGATCCGAGGATTCTCATTCTTGACGAAGCAACTGCTTCAGTCGACACTTTGACAGAGCAGAAGATTCAGAATGCAATTACCAGCCTCATAAAGGACAGAACAACAATCATGATAGCCCACAGACTTTCAACTGTTGTAAATGCAGATATGATTCTGGTTGTATCGAACGGAAAGATAATTGAACAGGGGACCCATAGAGAACTCATGAGACAGAGGGGACATTACTACGATCTTTACATGCGCCAGTATGATGAGGATGCAGTAAAAACAACTCTCGGATAATTGAGCTGTGAATAGCAGTTTACTGATTTCTTTTGATATGTAATGTATAAAATAACCAGAGAAGGATAGTGGTTATGGATAACAATCAGACAAAAAAAGAGTTTCCCAAAAATATTAACACGGGCAATTGGTCCCAGGGACACATTCAGGGAATTGCCGTGGATAAAGCCAAAGGATACATCTATTACTGCTTTACGACTATTCTCGTCAAAGCAAAGTTTGACGGGACTGTAATAGGATGGGTAAAGGGTTTTTTAGGGCATCTCGGATGCATAGATTACAATGAGGGTGACGGAAAAGTATATGCTTCTCTCGAACTCAAACATGATGCAATCGGAGCCGGAATCGAAAAGAATACCGGCATAAAGATAGCAGAAGAAAATGCCTTCTATATCGCCATTATCGATGTGGACAAGATTTGCAGACCGGATATGGATGCCGAAAAAGACGAAGTTGTAAAGACTGCATATCTCCCAATAGTTGTTGAGTGGTTTGATGCCATTTTACCGGATGGAAAACAGCACAAATACGCTGTAAGCGGGATTGACGGAACCGGAGTTGGACCTGTTTTCGGCGAAAAGAACGGAACAAAGAAACTCATGGTTGCATGCGGCATTTATGGCGACAACAACAGAGAAGATAATGATTTCAACATCATAATGCAGTATGATATAAGAGCCGTCAATGAATGCGCGCTTACGCCAAGTCAGCTGGCTCCGCATCACTCAGGACTTATGCCGGAAGAGGTGTATTTCATGTATACCGGAAACACCGACTGGGGCATTCAGAATCTTGAATATGACGAATATACCGGTAACTGGCTTGTTGCAGTTTACAAGGGTCACAAAGAACAGTTCAGAAATTATCCGTTCTTCATCATAGACGGAAGCGTAAAACCCAGGACAGATACAGTTACATATGGAGAGACAGGAAAGGTGTTAACACTCTTCAATGGGGGAATATATTTCAACAAGGGAACTACCGGAATGTATTCTTTCGGAGATGGTTACTATTATTTTTCTCACGATTACAGGAACGAAGACAAGACATATGCAAGCAACATCAGGCTGTACAGATATGACGAAAAAGAAACATTTGTACTGCTCGAAGATAAGTAAGAAACGAATAATTTGGAGGCACAGACATGTTGACAATGGACAAAGTCAATGACGCCTATGGAGTTCTTAAAGGCGTTGTCAGACACACAGACATTCAAAAAGCACATACTTTTACAAGAAAATGCCAGCTTTTTTTCAAACCGGAGAATCTTCAGAAGACCGGTTCGTTCAAAGTGAGAGGAGCGGCATACAAGATTGCAAAACTTTCAGAAACTGAGAGGGAAAAGGGAGTAATTGCCTGTTCTGCCGGAAACCACGCTCAGGGCGTTGCACTCGCAGCAAAAAAGAATGGAATAAAATCCATAATCTGTCTCCCGGAGGGAGCACCTATTTCCAAGATTGAGGCAACAAAGAGCTATGGTGCAGAAGTTTGTCTTGTTCCAGGAGTATATGATGACGCATACAAGAAAGCGTTGGAACTCAGGGATGAATTCGGTTATACATTTGTTCATCCTTTTGATGATGAGGATGTAATCGCGGGACAGGCGACTGTTGCCATGGAAGCCTTGGAAGATATGCCTGATATAGAAGCTGTTGTTGTTCCGATTGGCGGAGGAGGCCTTATTTCCGGAATTGCTTATGCAGTCAAGAATATTAACCCCAAAATAAAGGTTTACGGAGTTCAGTCTGAATCTGCTCCAAGTATGCTCAACTCAATCAGGGACGGAAAAATTGAGACTCTCACAAGTGTGAGCACAATTGCAGACGGAATTGCGGTCAAGACTCCGGGAGAGAATACTTTCCGACTCGTAAATGAATATGTGGACGACATCGTCACTGTGTCTGAAAAAGAAATATGTTCGGCTATTCTTGCGCTCATTGAAAAACAGAAGATGATAGCAGAGGGGGCAGGAGCAGTATCAGTTGCAGCTGCTATGTTTGACAAGCTTCCGATTGAAGGAAAGAAAGTACTGAGCGTCGTTTCAGGTGGAAACATTGACGTAACAAACCTTTCAAGCGTATTGAAGAGAGGACTTCTGAACACCGGAAGAATCACATCCATCACAATTGAACTCATGGACAAACCGGGACAGCTTGAAAGAGTGGTCAGCCTTATTTCACAGAGCGGTGCCAACATCAATGACATCAGACATAAAAGAGCCGCTAACACGCAGAATATTTACAGTTGTAATCTCACAATTGAAATGGAGACGAGGGATTTCAGTCACGGCGAAGAGATTATAGACAAACTGGAAAAACTTGGAATTAAAGTACTGAACAACAATTATTGATATGGAGGATTATATTATGAGTAAAGTTGTTTACACTAAAAACGCACCTGAGGCAATAGGCCCTTATTCACAGGCAATTGTCACATCAAATCTGGTATTTACATCAGGTCAGATACCGATAGATCCGTCATGCGGGCAGATTACTGCAACAGACATCCAGGCACAGACTGAACAGGCATGCAGGAATGTCGGAGAAGTGCTGAAAGCTGCAGGAACATCTTTTGAAAAAGTTGTTAAGACTGTATGTTTCCTTCATGATATTTCGGATTTTGCCAAGTTCAATGAAGTATATGCCAAATATTTCGTTTCAAAACCTGCAAGATCATGTGTCGCCGTAAAAGATCTTCCGAAGGGCGCGCTTGTGGAAATAGAGGCAGTGGCTGAGATTTAAGATGTCAGAATACAAATTTGCAGCAACCTGTCTGTTTGGACTTGAGGGTTTTCTTGGTGAAGAAATAGATTCTCTTGGCTACAAAAGAACAGAGACAATTGACGGAAGAGTTTTCTTTGAAGGAGACGAGACGGCAATTGCCAGAGCCAATATAAATCTCAGAACAGCCGAGAGGCTTTTCCTGATAGTCAGAGAATTCGACGTTACGGATTTTGACACCCTTTTTGAACAGACAAAGAGGGCGGAATGGGAGGAATATCTTCCTGAAAATGCGGTATTTCCGGTAACAGGGCACAGTATAAAAAGCAAATTGTTCAGTGTTCCTGACTGTCAGAAGATTGTCAAAAAAGCCATTTCCACAAGACTGGGTTCATATTACAAAAAGAACTGGCTCGAAGAGACAGGTGACAGATATAAAATTGAGTTCTTCATTCTGAAAGATCACGCATATATTATGATAGATTGCTCCGGTGATTCACTCCACAAGAGGGGGTACAGACCGGAGTCGACTACTGCGCCTTTGAGAGAGACACTGGCCGCTGCCATGGTGAAGATTTCAAGGCCCAGAGAAAATGTGCTTTTCTGGGATCCGATGTGCGGTTC
>CADAXH010000081.1 GCA_902791785.1 uncultured Ruminococcus sp.
CACGGAAACGTAACAAACGTAGGCGAATATGCAAAATACGGCACATTCATCACTCTCGGAGTCCTGACTCATGAAATAGCGCACAACCTCGGTGCAGAAGATCTTTATGACAGAAACAACGGCGGTGGCGGTTCGGCAGTTGCAGGATGGCCAAGAGCCGGATACTTCTCACTGCAGTGCATGGGAAACAACAACGGCGGCGGAGCTTATCCGTGTTATGAAGATCCTTACCACAGAGTCTTCCTCGGATGGTCAGACGAAGTGACTGTCAACGGAAACGGACAGACTGAAGTAAAGGATCTTGAAGTGACCCTCAATTCAACACTGTCGGGTGAATACCAGGTTGTAAGGGTAAATACACCGGATCCTCAGGAATTTTTCTACATTGAAATAAGGCTCAAGGAAGGATACGACCAGAAGCTTCCTACGACTACAAACGGAGGAATTCTGATCTGGCATATCGACCAGCAGATCTGTTCAAAATATTTTGCCAGCGGCATGGCTAGCTCCTCATATATTTCCGCAGGCGACAAGGACAGACACGACTCGGGAATAGTTCCTCTCTTCAGACCGACGGCATGGAATTCTCTTGGCACCCTTATTACAGACGAAAAACCGGCCGATCCGTACTACTATCTCAGCGAAGACCCGGATACAAGCGTATTTGACTCAACATTCTATCACGGGTATATGGGAGGCGGCACATCGCTCAATTCCTACCCGAGCAATTATCCTTATGAAGGCGTATTCAACCTTCACGTTGAAGTTCTGAGCGCACCGGGCTCAAGCATGAAAATAAAGATTTCAACTGAATTCGGAAAACAGATTCCGCCTGTTGCATCAGTTTCTTCCGGAGGCGCAACATATGATTCCATCAATCTTAAAGGAAAAGTTCTTACGACAAACGGCTCAGAAGTTACTGAAGCAGGATTCAGGATTGGTACAAAAGAAGATTTCAGCGATGCCAAAGAAGTAAAGGCAGAAGTCGTAAACAAAGAGTTCACAGCTACTTTTGACGGACTCAAGGAAGACACTAGATATTATGTACAGTCTTATGTGACAACAAAATTCGGAACAGGCACAAGCCCTGTAACGACTGTTTATACCGAGAAAAAGCCTCAGGTAAAAACATATTCGCTGTACAAGCTCTATAAGAACAACGGTTCGTCAAGACCTGCTGAAGTCAAGATCAACCTGGGCGAAACACTCCATTACAGTTTCCCGCTTGAATATGCAGGATATGTATTCGGAGGATGGTTCCGCGACAATAAGTTCACTGATCCGTTTGAGATGAACTACACGTCGAGCGAATATGAGGAGATATCCCTGTACGCAAGATGGATCAAAGAAGATTCTGCATGCCAGCTCAAAGTGGTCGGAGCTGAACTTGTAAATCCTGTATACCCTGTTGCAGTAGGACAGACCTTCCCGACACCTGTAGCAGCAGAAAAGGAAGGATTCACATTTGCCGGATGGTACAAGGATTCTTCATTCTCAACTCCTTTTGATTTCACAGTTCCGGCAGAGTCAAGCGGCACAGTAAGTATTTACGCCAAGTATGTTTCAAACAGCCAGACTGAAACAACAACCGAAGCAACTGAAACAGTTGAAACAACAACAGCTGAAGTCACAACAAATGCAGGCGAAACAAACAAGCCCAAGTCTTCAGGATCATGGGTATGGATTGTAGTGGTTGCAGTTGTGGTAGTGGCTGCAGGACTTGTAGTATTCTTTGTTGTAAAAGGCAAAAAGAAATAAGGCAGAAAGCGTAAAAATTACCTCCATGTAATTAACTGCATGGAGGTATATGTTTGCAATTTTTACTTTTTAAGGGGGTGAGTTTTTGTTTTTTTAAAAAAGTTGCCCCCTTAAAAGTTCATGTTTTCTTCTATAAATGAGATTAAATTGGCATGGATTATGCCATTCCTTTTCTGCAACAATGAATCAAGGGTCAGCACATACTTCGGGTAGTTATCCTGAGTGATGGATTCCAGGCTTTTATATTCCCTATCTTCCGTCTCCTTGCTGGCAAGGATCGTATAGGACACCTGTACGTAAGCATAGTTCATCGCATTGTCCCGAAGGATGAAGTCGCATTCGAGTTTTCCTATTCGCCCGACACTGACAGAATAATCCTTGCTCAAAGCATAGGTGTATACGATATTCTCCAGGGCCGGTCCGTAATTGATCCTGTTGTCGGTGTTCAAGGCGTAGAAGAAAGACAGATCGGAAAGGTAGTACTTCTTTTCGCCCATAATGGATTTTCTCGACTTCATATCGAAACGGTCACATTCCATGATGATCTTCGCTGCGATGAGGGCATCGATATACCTTTTAACTGTTTCTCTTTTGATTGGTGCGCCCTTCTTTGCGAAATCGTCGACGATATTCTGCAAGCTCGTCGTCGAACCAAAGTTATTGATGACATACCTCATTATAGACTCGAAAACGGAACGATTTCTGATTTTGACTCTTTTTTTAATGTCTTTTTCGTAGATTTCATTGATTAGGTTCTGCACATACCTTCTTTTATCACCCATTGAATTCAGCTTTGACACGTAAGGAAAACCGCCCTCGAGGATGTAGTTGCGCAGCTCGTCGTTCTTATCCGGAGACAATGTCTTGCCAAAGAATGCCTTGACTCCCAGATATTCATCGAAAGTAAGAGGCAATATCTCAAACTCGATATACCTTCCGGTCAGTTTGGTGGCGAGTTCACCTGAAAGCAAATAGGAATTTGAACCCGTGAGGAAGATGGAGAAATCCCTCTCCTCTCTCCAGGCATTGATAGTCTTCTCGAATCCTTCCACGTTTTGGATCTCGTCGATGAACAGATATTTCCTTCCGTCTGCCTTGGCATTATCTGCGATGAGTTTGTCCAATTTCTTTGGCGTATCTACGTTGTCATAGGGTTTTCTGTCCAGATTGAAGTATAAGATATTATCCTTCTTGACGCCTTCCTCAAGAAGTTCCCGGATAATAATATTCATAATGGAAGATTTTCCGCATCTTCTGACTCCGGTCAGGACCTTGATAATCTCGCATTCGTGATAAAAGCCACGAATTTTTGAAAGATATTTTTCACGTTTATATAAATCAAGTATTTCAATTTCCATGAGACATCCCTCCAGGACATTAATATATCAAATATGGGGTGAAATGTCAAGTTAAGGGAGTAAGTTTTTACAAATTTTAAAAAGTTGCCCCCTTAACTTTCAAAATATTGACTTCAATCTTGAAAGAAGCCATCGTAGAAAAAATGACCTCCATGTAATTAACTGCATGGAGGTATATTTTTGCACCATTATAAAAGATGAACCGGAATGAATTCTTCAGAACTGTCTGAAGCCGTGTCAAAAGCAGGCATTTCCGTTTCAAGCGTTGACTGCTTTGCGACAAGCTCGGTTCCGGACAGGAACTGATCAGCGGAAACAACTTCAATTCCGTCTATTGTGCCTGTCTGGTCAGGGTTCATTGTGATGGCAAATCTTTTTGAAGACTTGTCAGGAACCCTGTTCAATGCCTCTATATCTTTATCTGTCAGCTGATCTGAGCACTGGATGTATACAGTGCTCTCTTTTGTTTTTGCGATGAACTTTATTTCCATATCCGGATATTTTCCGACGTAAACGGAATATCCACGTCTCAGAAGTTCAGTGAAAACAGCGCATTCAAGTTCTGTTTTTACGGATTCCGACTCGTATGTGACGGTCTTCTTAAGGGCAAGATCGACGGGGTAGTATTTTTCCTGTGTTTTCATAACTTCAAAATTTACCATGTCAAATCTCGGACAGCTGTAGACAAGGGAAGAGTCTACAAGTTTCTGGATGTATCCTCCGACGGTCTCGTTGTCTGGTTTTTTGCCTCCGAATTTCAGTGAACAGGATATTGAATAAGCTGAAGAGGGAACACCCGTGTTTTTGAGAAAATAGTTGAATACTTTGTCGAGCTGGTCGGCTTTTCTGATCTGGTGTCTCTTTACGAGATCAAGATATATGCACGAAGAAGAAATGTCCTTTATTACATTCAGTTCTTCGTCCTGATCCATTTCATATGAGTACAGTGACGGAAAGCCACCATGCCTGAGATATCCGTTCAGATCGTCAGTGCGGGAAGTGAATTCCTTGTATTCGCTGTATGACAGAGGGAATACATGGATTACAGTGTGGCGGAAAGGCAGTCTTGAAGGCTTTTCGATTGATGACGGAGTAAAACCGGAGCATGACAGAACTATTCTGCAGTTGTCTTTCTGGTGCAGCCTGAAAATGAGGTTCTTCCAGCCTGTGATTGACTGCACTTCGTCGAGAAAGATGTAGTTGGTTTCGCCTTCAACCATCATCTCGCACAAATCCGAATATACCTGCGCAGAATCAAGATCTTCGTTTCCGTTGTAGTCGAAAGAAATGAAGATGATGTTGTCGTCTCCTATATTCTTTTCATTCTTTATACGCTCGGCCAGAAGCTTCATGATGCAGGATTTCCCGCTTCTTCTGGCACCTGTCAGTATTTTGACGGCTCTGTCGTCAATGCACTCCGTCAGTCTGTCTGTGTAAAAAGGTCTGTCAATCAGCATACTTAATCCTCCGATGAGAAAATATTACAACAACAGCGTGCAAAAGTCAACATAATGCGAATATAACCGCAAAAAGAATACAAAGCGTTTTCAGACCTGTGGGCTCTGAGAGAATGAAACATATGCGTTTCTGAGTAGACAGAAAATCGGCAATGTCAACAAAAATCTTTCGAAATGTGTGAGAAAAATTGTTTGAATTTTTGTACAACTCTCACAAAAAATGTGTAATGTAAAATATTGTTATAGACAACTAAATATTTTATATATAAAATAATATCATACGGAGTCAGAAGGAGGATGTTATGGGACCTATTACCAAAGCGGGCATATGGAAACGAATATCCGCCTTTTTGCTTGATTTCATCATTATCTGTATTGTGGCCGCAGGGTCCGCCTTCCTTGTGTCGGCAGTCACCGGATACGGCCAGAAAACAGAAAAACTACAGGAATACTACTCAAAGTACGAAGATATATACTCAGTCAAATTCAATATTACCCAGGACGAATACAAATCGATGTCTGACTCGGAAAGAGCCAATTACGACGAAGCATACAATGCACTCGTTTCAGACAAGGAAGTATTGCGTACATTCAATCTGGTCATATCCCTTACGATAGTGATCACGAGCATCGGAATATTGATTGCCGTACTTCTTACCGAATTTGTCCTGCCGCTCATCTTTAAGAACGGACAGACAATCGGAAAGAAAGTTTTCGGTCTGTGCGTCTGCAGACCTGACGGCGTGAGGATATCTTCGCTTTCTTTATTTATACGGACGCTTCTCGGGAAATATACAATAGAAATAATGATACCGGTGCTGATCGGCATCATGATCTACTTCAATACAATCGGAATAATAGGAATAATCGTCCTGGCGCTCATACTCATACTTGAGATTGTTCTGTACATAGTAAAGAAGAGTCAGGTCATACATGATCTCCTTGCGAACACGCTTGTCGTCTCGCCCGATTCGCTCGAGGAGTGCGACAGAGCCGACGCCGACGCCGCGATGCTCACCAAGCTGGGCGAGCGCATCAAGCGCTTCCGCATCGACTGGACTGCGAGCTGGCAGTTGCCGTTCGAGAACGTAATCGCCAAGTGCAAGGACTACGAGCGGCGGCTTGCGGAGGCGGCGAAGAACCTGCGCGAGAAGTCCGCAGTCGGAAAGGACAAGGTGAAGGCGGCGAAGCGCGACGAGCTCTACGGGGTCTGGAACGCGAAGCTCGACGAGGGCGTTTCCCCAGCCATGCGCGGAGCTCCGTGGTTTGCGCTTTTCTTCGACACGATGACCGACGCGAAGACGAAGGGCAACTGGCTCAACAAGACCGTGAAGCCCGAGGCGGCGCACGTGCAGATGGACGAGGAAATCGCACGGTGCAAGGCGAACGCCGCGAC
>CADAXH010000082.1 GCA_902791785.1 uncultured Ruminococcus sp.
CAATCGAACCATCTGTTCTTAGAGAAGACTTTATTGAATATCTTGCATCGGAAGAAAAATTCATGCCTTCTTTCCACCTTTCCCTTCAAAGCGGAAGCGCAAGTGTTCTTTCAAGGATGAAGAGAAAATACAATCCTGAAATGGTTATGAAGTCTGTCAAAAAAATCCGTTCGCTGATGCCTGATGCTGGCTTTTCAGCAGATATAATTGTCGGTTTCCCGAATGAAACCGAAGAAGAATTCGAGGAAACTTGCAGACTGGCTAAAGAAATAGGGCTGTACCATGCACACATATTCCCTTATTCTGACAGAAAAGGAACGGAAGCTTCTTTGATGAACGGAAAGGTACCTTCTGAAGTGAAGAACAGAAGACTCAGTGTTCTTTCTGAAATCTGCAAAGAATCTGCAGAAGAGCAGTTCAAGTTCTTCATGGACAACAGAATACCACTCTCGGTACTATTTGAAGAAAAGAAAAACGGGATGTGGCTGGGCCATGCTCAGAACATGTTTGATGTCGAATATGACAGCCCGGAAGACCTCTGCGGTCAGACCCTGATTTTGCTTGCAAAAGAATACAGAAACGGAGTTGTGACGGCAACGTCACTTGGAGAATATGAGAGTATTTGAAATCACCGGAAACGATTCAGGACAAAGACTTGACAAGTTCATAACCAAGGCAATGCCTCTGTTTCCAAAATCGATGATGTACAAGGCCATAAGAACAAAGAAAATCAAGGTCAACAGAAAAAGGGCAGAAATTGGTCAGATGCTCAATGAAGGTGACACAGTTCAGGTATTCGTCAAAGAGGAATTCTTTGAGACAGCTGGTTCCCAGTTCTATAAGAACCTGAAATCTTCATTCGGCGTGGTTTACGAGGATGCAAATATTCTCGTTGTAGACAAACCGGTAGGCCTTTTGTGCCACTCTGATCAGAATGAAGAGAAGGACACATTGATTGAGCAGATCAAGGGATATCTGTGGCGAAAAAACGAATATGATGAAACCAAGGAAAATTCTTTTGCACCCGCACTTTGCAACAGAATAGACAGAAATACCGCGGGACTTGTCATAGCTGCTAAAAATGCAGCTTCACTCCGCGCTATGAATGATATAATAAAGGAAAGACTCGTCCAGAAGTATTATCTTTGTCTTCTGAGGAATATGCCTGCAAAAAAAGAAGGAACCATAGAAGGATACATAGTTAAGGATTCCGCAAACAACAAGGTAAAAGTGTATGCGGAAAAACCTAATATAAAGGATGCAAAGAAAGCAGTTACAAAATACAGAGTCATTCAAAAAACGCAAGACGGAGTACTTTGTGAGGTTGAACTCTTGACTGGAAGAACACATCAGATCAGAGCTCAGATGGCATTTATTGGGTGTCCACTTGTGGGTGAAGGAAAATACTCGATACAACAAGGAGACAGGATTGCAGGAATGAAAAGCCAGGCTTTATGGGCATACAAACTGGTTTTTGGAAAAGATATTCCTCAGCCTCTTGAGTATTTGGGCAGCAAAACAATAAAAATAGATGTCGGAGAGATTCCGTTCGCAGTCAAAAAAGCACACAATTGAGTTGAAATGGAAAAGCGCGGGATATATAATTAATCGCGACAATATAGTTGGCCGGTGGGCCATTTCAGGAGGAAGTATATATGAGCACACTTCATGTCATTGATCATCCACTAATTCAGCACAAACTCAGCTACATGAGAAAAAAAGAGACAGGACCAAAGGACTTCCGTCAGCTTCTTGATGAAATCTCCATGCTTATGGGTTATGAAGTAACAAGAGATTTCCCGACAAAAGAAGTTGAAATCGAAACACCTATCTGCAAGACAAAAGTCAACATCATTGCAGGAAAGAAAGTTGCAATTGTTCCAATACTGCGTGCAGGACTCGGAATGGTCGATGGTCTTTTGAATCTTGTTCCGGTTGCCAAGGTCGGACATATAGGTCTTTACAGAGACCCTGTGACACACAATCCGGTTGAGTATTACTGCAAACTTCCAAACGACATCGAAGAAAGAGTGGTAATTGTTGTTGACCCGATGCTTGCTACAGGCGGCAGTTCTGCTGATGCGATTACAAAACTTAAAGAACACGGATGCAAGAACATAAGGCTCATGTGCCTTGTATCAGCACCGGAAGGAATCAAAAAGGTTCAGGGTGAACATCCGGATGTAGACATTTATACTGCAGCTGTTGATGAAAGATTGAACGAAAATGCTTACATCGTACCGGGTCTCGGTGATGCAGGTGACAGACTTTACGGCACTAAGTAAAATTGAAAAAGTACTATTGACAATCGTTGACCGATGTGATATACTCGCGTATGCAAAAACAAAGAAGGGCGTTCTCCGTCCTCACCTTGCCACATAAGTGAGTTGGGTTAATAACGTATTGTCAGATTAATAATGACACTTACTCGCGGAGAACCTTATCTTGGTTTTCCGCGATATTATTTTATTTTTTGGAGGTGTACCATAGGTACCAATAATAAGGACTTGCTCATTAACGAGAAGATCAATGCAGCACAAGTAAGACTCATAGGACCCGCAGGCGAACAGCTTGGCATAGTAAGCTCAAACAGCGCTCTGCAAACCGCATATGACAAAAACCTTGATCTTGTTATGATTGCTCCGACGGCACAGCCACCGGTATGCAAAATAATGGATTACGGCAAGTATCGTTTTGAGTGTGATAAGCGAGAAAAAGAAGCAAAAAAGAAACAGCAGATCATCGAAACAAAAGAAATCCAATTGACCTGCAACATAGGAGAACATGATATCCAGACAAAACTGACACATGCCCGCCGCTTCCTCGGAGACGGAAACAAAGTCAGAACAATTGTCAAATTCAAAGGACGTGAAATGCGTCATACTGAAATCGGATATGCTTTGCTTGACAGATTTATCAGTGAATGTTCCGAACTGGGCCAGTGCGACAAGGCACCTGTGCTCGAGGGAAGAAACCTAACAGCAATTATTGCTCCAATCAAGAAGTGATTATCGCGGATAACGCAATACAAGAAGGGAAGTATTTAAAATGCCAAAGATTAAAACACACAGCTCTACCGCAAAGAGATTTACTGTTAAAAAGAGCGGTATTGTAAAAATGAACAGCAACGGACGCCGTCATAAACTCGGCATCAAAACACCAAAGCGCAAGAGACAGCTCAGACGTGATGCTTATCTCAGCCCTGCAATGACAGCCAATGTTAAGGCTCAGATTCATGATTAAGGTATTATAGGAGGTAAGTTAAAATGGCTAGAGTTAAAGGCGCGATGATGACGCGTAAAAGAAGAAATAAAACTTTGAAGCTCGCAAAAGGTTACTGGGGAGCTAAGAGCAAACACTTCAAGATGGCTAAAGAAGCCGTTATGAAGAGCGGTAACTATGCTTTTATCGGACGTAAACTCAAAAAGAGAGATTTCAGATCACTCTGGATTACAAGAATTTCAGCAGGCGCTAAGGCTAACGGCATGAACTATTCAACATTTATGCACGGCCTCAAAGTTGCAGGAATCGACCTCAACAGAAAAATGCTTGCAGAACTCGCTGTAAATGACAAAGAAGCTTTTGCAGCTCTTGTTGAAACAGCTAAAAACGCAAAATAAATAAATCAAGACCAAAGCTATATATGAGCTTTGGTTTTTGGTTAATTGAAAAGGAATACTGATTTTGAATAGCAAAGGATTAATTAGCAGCAGGCAGAATCCATTAGTCGTTCAAGCCAGAAATCTTAGAAACAAGAAAGACAGAGACGAAACGGGTCTCTGCTTCTTTGAAGGCGAAAAACTGCTCGAGGAAGCCGTCAAAAGCAATACTTCAATAAAGTATGTTTTTTCATTGACGAAAAAAATGGATTATTGCAAAAGACTGCTTTCAGGCACCGACTGCGATTTATACGAAGTAAATGAATCGGTTTATGAAAAAATCACATGCGAGAATTCACCCGAGGGAATTTTCTGTGTATGTGATAAGTTTCTGCATGCAAAAAAAGAAACGGGATTGAGTATTTTTCTTGACGGATTGTCAGATCCGGGCAACCTTGGTACTATAATCCGTTGCGCGGAAGCATTTGGGGTTGAAGAAATTGTGACATCTGAAGACAGTGTCGACATATATTCTCCAAAAACAATACGTGCGTCAATGGGTTCAGTGTTCAGAATGAGAGCGGTTGAATCCTCAGATTTTGCAAAAGAGATCCTTGACAGGAAAGAACAAGGGTACAAGGTTTATTGTTCAGTTTTAGAGGACAAATCGAAGACACTTGACAGTATTCCAAAAGATGAAAAAGCAGTATTCATTATTGGCAATGAAGCCAATGGAATAAGTGAAAAAATCAAATCAATCGGTGACGAAAAAGTATATATTCCCATGTGCAGAGGCCCGGAGTCTCTGAATGCTTCAGTTGCGGCTGCAGTAATAATGTGGGAAAACAGAAGAATTGCAGATAATTAAACGAATAAGGGGGAACATCACTGAGGAGTGATGAACCGAAATGCAGAATTTAGTAATTATAGAATCTCCAGGAAAAGTCAAAACAATCAAGTCATGTCTTGGAAAAAATTATGATGTAATTGCATCAGTAGGTCATGTAAGAGATCTGCCCAAAAGCAGTCTCGGAATAGACGTAAAAAATGGTTTTGAGCCAAAGTATGTGACTATTCAGGGAAAAAACAAGATAATATCCGATCTCAAGCAGAAAGCGAAAGAAGCAGACCGGGTATATCTCGCAACCGACCCTGACCGTGAAGGAGAGGCAATCTCATGGCACCTTTCAAAAGTGCTCGATCTTGATGAGAACAAAACCGAAAGAGTAACTTTCAATGAAATTACAAAATCGGCTGTTCAAAAAGGAATCGAGTCACCGAGAAAGATAGATATGGATCTTGTCAACTCTCAGCAGGCAAGACGTGTTCTTGACAGACTTGTAGGATATAAACTCAGTCCATTTTTGTGGAAAACGATCAAGAGCGGATTGTCAGCAGGAAGAGTTCAGTCCGTGGCAGCCAGGATCATTGTTGAAAGAGAAGAAGAAATACAGGCATTCAAACCGGAAGAATACTGGTCTATTGATGCAGTTTTGCGCACATCCAAAAAAGCTGTGATAAACGCAAAGTATTTTGGCACTTCATCTTCAAAAAAAGCTGTAATAAAGAGCGAACAGGAAACCCAGGCAGTGCTTGATGCAGTGAAGAGCGGCGAATTTGTCGTCACTGAATGCACGAAAGAGAAGAAACAGAAATCTCCTCAGCCTCCGTTCACAACATCGACAATGCAGCAGGAAGCAGCCAGAAGATTCGGTTTCCAGGCTACCAAAACAATGAAAGTTGCACAGCAGCTTTATGAAGGCGTTGGACTTGGAAAAGAATTCGGTGGAGATCATGGTATCATAACATACATGAGAACAGATTCTCTGAGAATTGCTGACGAAGCCGCATATGCAGCTAAAGAATACATTGAAAATACGTACGGAAGCGATTATTATCCGAGCAGAAGAAAGGTATACAAGACCAAGAACTCTGCTCAGGACGCACATGAAGCAATAAGACCTTCAGACATGAATCTTAGCCCTGAAAAGCTCAAAGGAGTCCTGACGAGCGACCAGTTCAAACTATACAGGCTGATCTGGAACAGATTTATTGCAAGTCAGATGAAGAATGCAGAACTTGATGTTTTGTCTTTGGACATTGAATCAAATGGACACATATTCAAAGCAAGTGCCTATGATATCGCATTCAAGGGCTTTATGGCTGTTTCCGGAATTGAAGAAGATGAAGGCGAAGAGAAGAGAGAAAAACTTCCGAACATTGAAAACGGAGAAAAGCTCGAGCTTGAAAGCGTAACACCCAAGCAGAACTTTACCGAACCTCCTCCGCACTTCAATGAAGGCTCTCTTGTAAAATTCCTTGAAGAAAAAGGAATAGGACGTCCATTGAGAGAGGTTATGTTGAAAGAGACAAAAAGAACCTGAAAGCAACTCCGCTTGGCAGGACTGTTGTTGAAGTGATGAAAGAGAATTTCCCGGAATATGTCGACTACAAATTCACAGCCGACGCCGAGACCAAACTTGACTCCATCGCTCAGGGAGAACATTCTTATAGCGAAGTATTATCCAGTTTCTACGACAATTTCACAAAATGCCTTGAAAAGGCAGATAAAAACGCTCCTTCAAAAAAGATAAAAATTCCTGTTGAAGAGACGGATTACATTTGTGATCAGTGCGGCAGAAAAATGGTTATTAAGTATGGTCCGTACGGAAAGTTTCTGGCTTGTTCAGGGTATCCCGATTGCAAGAATACAATGCAGCTTGACAAGAATGGAAACGTAATCAAAAAGGTTGAAAAAGCTGAACCCGTTCAGACTGACATGATCTGTGAAAAATGCGGAAAACCAATGGTTCTCAGGACAGGAAAATACGGCAGTTTCTATGCATGCACGGATTATCCAAAATGCAAGACTACAAAACCGGTTCCGGATCCAATTGGCGTTCCATGTCCTAAATGCGGAAGAGACATACTCAAGGTTAAGAGCAAGTCGGGAAGGATTTTCTTCAGATGCGAAGGATATCCCAAGTGCACATTTGCAACATGGAATAAACCAGTTAATGAAAAATGTCCTAAATGCGGGTCAATACTTGTAGAGTCGAAAAAAGGAGACTCTTTGTACTGCAGCAATCAGGACTGTGATTACAAGAAAAAATAGAAATCAGCAGCAAACAAAGTCCACGGCATACGTCGTGGATTTCTGATTATAATGATGATATTTTCCTATTCATCATCGTGTAAACAGTTTATTGAATTAATTGAAGAGACCAATGATATACGTTATAATTTATATTGAAAAATGAGGGAAGGAGTTTTGTATGACTAATAAGGTTAAAAAAGATTTAGATGCAATGTGCGATGTTATTAAGAAAACAGTAAATGTCGATTGCATCTATTTGTTTGGCTCATATGCATACGGAGTTCCAAATGCAGATAGTGATTATGATATATGCGTTATTATTCCTGATGGGGATTCAAGGACAATTGATGTAGCAATTGATATCCGAAGGGCTCTATACAAGATTCAAACAATGCCGATTGATTTATTGGTCTACCATAACAGCAAATTTAAAGAAAAACAGGAATTTGCCGCATTTGAA
>CADAXH010000083.1 GCA_902791785.1 uncultured Ruminococcus sp.
GCTTTTCCGGTCGACTCGTCGAGCTCATAAATGTTTCCGTATTCGTCCATGTCCGCAGCCAGCTGCACCCTGTATTCAACAAATACGTCAAGGCTTGCAGAATAGTCTTCATAATTCACGCTGACTTTTCTCATTCCCGGTACGGAAAAATCATATGAAATACCATAATTCGGAGCAAATCCGAGATATTCGTCGCTGTTTATTATAAACCCTATTTCCGAATCCATTATCTCGTCATTGATTTCAAAACGATCTCTTGTAATGAGGATCTGTGCAGAATTCTCATTCAGTTTTACACAAGGAATTCCCTTTTTATTGCAGTGGTAAATTAGAGGAGAAGTTGTACCGGCATAGACAGTTATGTTGTCGTCACCATATATCACGCCGTCGTCTTTCACATATGTCTTTGACGGAATAATGAGCATCCTAAGAGAAGGATTGTCTGAAAATGCTCCGTCTTCCGCATACTCAAGTCCCGCGCCGCAAACCATTGTTTCAAGGCTGTAGCAGGATTTGAAGCTCCTCGCACCTATGAACTCGGTTGCCTGGGGAAGATTCATGGATACTATTGATTCACAGAATGAAAATGCCTGGCTTTCAATTCTTACTACGGTAGAAGGAAGTGAAGACAAAACCAGAGAAGTACAGTGGGTAAATGTTCCGTCACGAATGATGTAAATGTCTTCGGGCAGAATCACTGTTGTCAGTGAAGTGCAATATGCAAAAGCAAATCTGCCTATCTCTGTTCCGTTGCAGATATATGCGTTTGTCAGGCCGTCGCACTCCTGAAAAGCGGACTCGCCTATTGTAACAGGATGCTTGATCTGAATTGCCGTCAGTTCCCTGTTTCCGCTGAATGCATTGCTCCCTATTTCTTTAACAGGGTACGTTTTTCCGTTGAATGAAACACTTTCCGGAACAGTGAATGCTCCTGTGACTTCAGAGCCGTCTGTCAGGACCGCTCTTTCATCCCTTATAGCAAATTTTGCGCCTGACTGGGACTTCATTTTTTCGTCAAGGACATCCGAAAATGTTCCCGATACCGTGACAAGAATTTCGGCATGGATTTTGCCGACGGAAATAATGACCTCTTTTGTTCCTTCCTCATCAAAGGAATATGTCACGTCATAATCTTTTATCTCAACTTCTTCGTCATTATCATTGACTGCAAAAACAATTACAGACTTTCTGTCAAACACTTCTCCGACGGCATAAGTTTTCTCATAGAGGGGCATAATACTGAGTTTCTTAACAATTACATTGTTAAGCCTGAGAACATAAGTGACCGTTTCAGTCTTGTTTTCATTCTGGACAGCAATGCAGTAATCGTGGATTCCCTCTTCCGGAATGAAGTATTCGCTGTCCAGGTACTCTTCCATTTTGTCATCAAAATACAGTACAGGCTTTCCTTCAGAAAACGTGATGCTTTTGAACGGAGAAATGATTCCGCAGTTGTAGAAAGTTGCGCTGATCACATTTCCGGATATGGAATAGGGGAAGTTGACGGTGATTATGGGCGAAAAAGTACTGTCTTGCCTTTCTGAGCACGAAGCAAAACACAGAACAATTATGCACAAAGTTATTATGACCGCCAGATATTTTCTCATACTTTTTCCCCTTAAGTTGTCTCGACTATATTATGCCCTTGTTTTGAGTTTTGTCAATACACATGCAGAAAAAAGCAAAACAGGCACAATCGCAATGACTGCACCTGTTTCGTTTTTTACAGGACTTTTGACAGGAAATCCTTAAGTCTCTGGTTTTTGGGATTGTTGAAGAATTCTTCCGGAGGAGCTTCTTCCTGAATGTTGCCGTCGGCCATGAACAGTATTCTTGTTCCGACTTCCCTGGCAAATCCCATTTCGTGTGTGACAATCACCATTGTCATACCTTTGTCCGCAACCCTTTTTATAAGGCTGAGAACTTCTCCTATCATCTCAGGGTCAAGAGCTGATGTCGGTTCATCGAACAGCATGATTTTCGGATTCATGGCAAGGGCTCGTACAATTGCTATTCTTTGCTTCTGACCGCCTGAGAGTGTCGCAGGATAGACGTCCGCTTTCTCGCGCAGACCTATTCTGTCCAGCAGTTGAAAGGCTTTCTCCTTCTCCTCTTCAACTATCTTTTTTACCGTCAGGCCCGGATATTTCTTCTTGTTCTTCCTGAGCTCTGCTTTTCTGACATGGACAGGAGCAAGTATGATGTTTTCCAGCACTGTTTTGTTGTTGAACAGGTTGAACTGCTGGAATACCATTCCCATTTTCTGCCTGTGGACGTTTATATCCACTTTCATGTCAGCTATGTCTACACCGTCAAAGTATATTGATCCGGAGGTAGGATCTTCCATACAGTTAAGACAGCGCAGGAATGTACTTTTTCCGCTTCCCGACGGGCCGATTATAACGACCTTTTCTCCGTCGTATATTTTTGTTGAAATATTGTCAAGGACTTTGTGACCGTCGAACTCTTTGCAGAGATTCTTCACGTCCAGAATGCAGTTTTCATCAGTGAATTGTTGCATGTCTCTCGTCCTTTCTCAGTTTCTTTTCCATAATGTGTATCATGCCGCTGAATATAAGCACGATGACTATGTAAATCAGGGCCATAATGACGTAAGGGACTATGTATTCGTAGTTGTTTGAAGCGAGGTAGCCAAATGCACAGGTGAGGTCGTTTGCTCCGACGAATCCGACAATTGAAGTGTCTTTTACGAGTGTGATGAATTCATTTCCGAGTGTCGGAAGAATGTTCTTGATTGCCTGAGGAACAACAATTTTGAACATGGTCGTCCAGTAAGACAGGCCCAGTGCACGTCCTGCTTCCATCTGTCCGGGATCAACTGAAAGGATCCCGCCCCTCATGATTTCAGATACATATGCCCCGCTGTTGAGACCGAACACAATGATGCTGGCTATGACCGAGCTGATTCTGATGCCCATAAGAGGAAGTATTACATAGTACCCCAGAAGCAGCTGAACAACCATCGGGCTGCCGCGGAAGAATGCAACATAAACATTGCAGACCTTCCCTGCAATCCTTGCGCTCTTCTTATACTGAGGAAGCAGTTTCACCATAGATATGAGTGTACCAATGATCATACCTATGACAAGACCGAAAACTGCTATTTTCAGTGTGTTTAACAAACCGTCGAGAACTACGTTATACCCGCCTTTGTTAATAAAGACGTTGATAAACAGCTCCCATTTCTTTGCCAGATCATCCATAATATCTCAATCCCTTAAGCGACAAACTGCCCCGCAAAAAGCGAGGCGTTTGCTTTTTTTGAATAATTATCCGTTGTAGCTCTTTGTAATGCTCTTGGCAGGTGCCTCGTCAACAATTACAAATTCTATGTTTCCGTTGATGAGTGACTGAACTGCAAGTGCAGCATTGTCATAACCGATTGTTGTGAATTTGTATCCGTCAAATCCCCAGTCTTCGTCACCTTTTGCGTAGTACTGTCCTGTTGTGCCCGTCTGAACGCCGCACTTAACACTTGCTCCGTAGCCATTGAGTATCTTTTCAACATCTTCAACTGTTTTGCATGCGTCAAAAGCAGTGTTGCTTGCAGGAACGATGAGCATCTGAGCTGCATTGTAGTAAGCGTTTGAGAATGCGATTATTTCTTTTCTTGCATCATTGATTGTAAGGCCGCTGGCTGCTATGTCAGCTTCACCCTGCTGAACTGATGTGCAGACTGATTCAAACTTCATGTTGCTGATAACGAGTTCTTTTCCGAGATATGCAGCAAATCCCGCCATCAATTCCATATCTACGCCGAGATACTTGTCGCCTTCTGTGTACTCAAACGGAGCGAAAGCTGCGTTTGTTGCAACAACGAGCTGATCTTTTGTGGAATCAACTTTTGCAGATGTTACAGGTGTCGGTGTGCCGTCACCGAAATATTTGTTGAGGATTTCATCGAATTTTCCGTTTGATTTGATTTCGTTGAGGTATGCATTTGCTTTCTGAACGAGATCGATGTTGCTCTTATTGATTCCGAATCCGTACTCTTCTACTGTAAGCGGAATGTCAATAACTTTAACTTTTGTTCCGGTTTTTGAGCAGGAAGCAAAAATGCAAATAACTGAAAGAGCCATAATGGCTGCAAGTGCTATTGAAATAATCTTTTTCATTTTTCTAAACAGCTTCTTTTTGTCTGAAGCTTTCTCCTTTTTGCAATATGTTTTTTAGTGTTGCGCATACTATATCACCCATTTTTGCATATGTCAACCCCTTTTTTGCATATTTTTTGATTTTTCTGCATAATTATGCAACTTTGTCTAAACTTTGGCATTTTATATGCAACTTTTATACATTGAAAAATGGCAAAAAAACAGAGCATGAAAACCAGTTCCATGCCCCAAACACAATCATTATCATATGAGTAGTTCTTTTTCGCCATCATAATATCCTTTTTCTTTTGCTGAAGCTTCACCTTGGCAAATTCACTATCAGCATAAGCGTTGAAGGTGCATTTTAATATGCTGCAATGTCAACGATGACAAACCTGCTACAATCAATACTCCGTGTGATTAACCTCTTAATACTTTTTTATATTATTTTTTCGTGTTTTCAATATTTCGTTATCTATTTCTTCCATCGTCATATCAGCTACTCCGTTTTCAAGTGCTTGTTTTCGTGCAGCATCAAGCATTTTGTTAGCATTTTTAGAACCATAGAGTTCTGACTTGGATATTTCAAATGGCATTTTTTGCTCTTGAACAACCATCCTGGCAAAAATGTTTATTGCGGTTGACATGTTCATTCCAAAATAAAGACACCAAGACTCGAATTCATTCTTTAACGTTTCATCCATTCTTACACTGAAAGTTGTTTGTGCCATAACAATCCCCCTCGTTCGTGATAAAATCAATTAATTCTTATTATTTCAACCAAAAGTCTATCGCATCATATAGATACTTGTTCCATGCATTCTCATGATGGATCATCTGTGAATCGTAAATTATTGCAAGATCATCCGGAGTAAAACCCTGCCTGACCATATATCTGTATGTAAGCAAAGTATGACTTACAAATCCTTTTTCGAATTCTTTTCCGCCAACATATAAGAAGAATTTTGTGTTTAGTTTTTTGTTTAGTTCAAAAGATTTCAATAATTCCTTCCAGTACGGAAGCGTATAATTCAAAAATGCTGGTGAAAAATCCAGAGAAAAGCCAAATGTTTCATTCCGAATAACTGCTCCGTAAAAGGCCATTATGCCTCCCATCGAAGAACCTCCGATTGCTGTATGTTCTCTTTCCGGTTTGGTAAAAAAGCATTTGTCAATTAAAGGTTTTAATTCATCAGTTATGTAATTAATGAATTTGTTTCCATATGGATTATCTATGTCTTTGACCTTGTCAGGCTTAATATCCGGATTCAATTCCAGGAATCTTTTCAATTCATCCTTTGGAGAATCTATACCTACCGCAATGAAAGATATACCTTTTTCTTTATACAGCCTATGAGCAACCTTATCCAGGTTCCAGTCTCCGAAGGCGGTAAGATATCTGTTGACAAGATTCTGACCATCAGAAAAATAGATGACTGGAAACATTTTGTTTTTGTCATTGTAGTCATAATCCTCAGGCAGCCAGACTCTTATGTATCTTTTTTCTTTATCGAAAGGTACATCAAGCAATGCTTTGTAATGCCTGCCGTATTTCATTGTCGTTTTGGTTTTGTCCAGGCAAAATACACCTATTTTTTCGTTCATAGTACTTCCTCGTGAGTGAAATAGATATTTTGTAGTTATCAGAATTAAGGAGCATGAAAACCTGCTCCATGCTCCCAACAAAATTACTGTTCAACTATCATTTTACCGACTTTATTGATTGTTCCGGCACCGAGCACCAGGATAATGTCTCCCTTTTCTGATC